>QIBA01000049.1 GCA_003225175.1 Acidobacteriota bacterium | reverse complement strand
TGCCGCGAGCGTGTGGAGCGAAAACATTAACGTTGCCCTACATGTAGCCTCGCAGATGAAAGCCGGAGTGGTTTGGGTGAACAGCACCAACCTGTTCGATGCAGCCTGCGGATTCGGCGGATATCGCGAGAGCGGTTACGGCCGCGAGGGCGGCAGAGAAGGCTTGCTTGAGTACCTGGAGCCGGCATGGTTCAAGCAGGCCGCCGCGCTACCTAAGTCATCAGCACCTGCGGCTAGCCAAGTTGCGGAAGAAGGCGAATCTGTTGCTAGTGGTCCGGGTATCGACCGTACGGTAAAGCTCTATATCGGCGGTAAACAGACTCGTCCCGATTCGGGATACAGCTTTCCCATCCATGCAAGTGACGGAACTCTGCTCGGCGAGGCTCCGCTCGGCAATCGCAAGGACATTCGCAATGCGGTTGAGGCCGCACGTAAAGCTGAAGGCTGGGCAAAGGCGACCGCTCACAATCGTGCACAGGTACTGTATTACGTCGGCGAGAATCTATCCCAGCGGGCTGATGAAATAAGCGCGCGCCTGGCGCGAGTAGTGGGCGAGAAGCAGGCTGCGCGCGAGGTGGCTCAGAGCATTGAACGCGTCTTCTCATATGCCGCATGGGCCGATAAATTTGACGGGGCAGTCCACAATCCTCCGTTCCGCAATGTTTCGATAGCCATGAACGAGCCGGTCGGCGCTATTGGCATCGTGTCTCCGGCTGAAGTTCCGCTGCTTGGATTCCTTTCGCTGGTACTCCCGGCAATCGCGATGGGGAATACCGTTGTGGCGATTCCGTCGGAGCGATATCCGCTGATTACCAGCGATCTGTATCAACTATTTGATACCAGCGACCTTCCTGCCGGAGTTGTGAACATCGTTACGGGACGGGCCGCCGAGTTGACCAAAGTCGTCGCTGAACACGACGATGTCGATGCCATATGGTCGTTTACTGACGAAGGCAGCGCGGCGCAGGTGAAATTGCTGTCCATAGGAAATCTCAAGCAAGTCTTTACCAACGAGGGCCGAGTCATTGATTGGTTCAACAATGACCAGGCGGAGGGCCGATGGTTCCTGCAGCACGCGGTTCAAGTAAAAAACATCTGGGTACCGTACGGGGAATAAAGCGCGACACCGATGGTGAGCACCTGGGGCGGGTTCGGAGAATCTGCACTGCTCTGCCTGCCACCACGGAAAAGCTCTCGCACGGCGCGCCAACTTTTTTCGTGCACAAGAAGGTCTTCGTAATGTTCGCCGATAACCACCATAACGATGGACATGTGGCGGTATGGATTGCTGCGCAGCCTGGTCTCCAACCGTCTCTCATCAAGAGCGACCCTAAGAGCTACTTTAAGCCGCCTTACGTCGGTGTTCGAGGCTGGCTTGGTATTGAACTGGAGCGCATTAGCGATGAAGATCTCGCAGCGCATATTGGCGAGGCCTGGTACTTGATTGCGCCACAAAAGACGAAAGCTGCCAGGACACTAAGTGCGAGGTGAATCCACAACTGTGGCAATCAGGTTTGAGTTGCCTCCGAGCGTTGCATCCCAACCTCCCTCGGTATCACGTTTTTGAACTTGCCAGAGACAACGGTTCTGCGTCCTGAAGTCAAGCCGCGGCATTACGACGCGCTTACTCGCTTCCTGTTCAGCGGAAGCCCATTGGATGTAGCCGAGCCTGCGGACCACACGCATCCCTGGTATCTCGTGCTATGGCTTACCGGTGTCGATTACTTTTCGACTATCGGTTATCAACCGGGAATCGCATTGCTAGCCGCTGGCGCGCTGTCGGTTCCCGCGACCGGCATCCTTGTTTTGGTTACGGTTTTTGGCGCTGTTCCCATCTATTCGGAAGTCGCGGCGCGATCCTATGCCGGCCAGGGCTCGATTGCGTTGCTCGAGAATCTGTTTTCAGGATGGAAGAGCAAGATTTTCGTTCTGATCTTGCTTGGATTCGCGGCAACCGATTTTGTCATTACCATGACGCTCTCCGCGGCGGACGCCGCGCGGCACGCAACCCAGAATCCGTATCTGCACCGCTTCATTGGTGAGCACACGCTTGATGTAACGCTCATCTTGCTCGCGTTGTTAGCCATCGTCTTCATTGCCGGATTTCGAGAAGCCATTGTCGTGGTCGCAGCCACTACAATTCCATACATCGCGCTGAACATCTGGGTGCTGCTCTATGCTGGGAGCATCGTGTATCGGCGACCGGAGCTGCTCGCGAACTGGACGCGGGCTTTACAGGGGCATGGAGACTGGACCGCCATCTTTGTTGCTTCGGCACTGGTGTTTCCCAAACTGGCTTTGGGCCTGAGCGGATTTGAAACCGGAGTTTCCGTCATGCCGCTAGTTAATGGCGGCGGAGAAGATCAGGCGGCAGACAACTACGCTGTACCTGCCGGACGCATTCGTAACACGCGCAAACTGCTCGTCACTGCTGCGGCGATCATGAGCGTTTTGTTATTGCTCTCCAGTTTCGTCTCGGTGTTGCTGATTCCAGAAAGTGCGTATCAGGAAGGCGGTCCCGCCAACGGGCGCGCCATTGCTTATTTGGCACACGAGATCATTGGAAACCGTTTCGGCAGCTTCTACGATCTTTCCACCATTCTTGTGCTATGGCTCGCCGGCGCGTCGGCGATGACCGGACTCCTGAATTTGATTCCACGCTATCTACCACGATTCGGCATGGCGCCACCGTGGGTAGCGTATCGCCGTCCGCTGGTCCTATTGCTGCTCGCGATCGACGTGATTGTTACCGTAATTTTCAAAGCCGACGTCGATCGCCAGGGAAGCGCTTACGCGACTGGCGTGTTAGTGCTGATGTTCTCTGCCGCTGTGGCTGTGGCGCTGGCGCTATGGCGCGAGAGTTCGAGAGAGAATCCGTTCTCGTACGTTAAGGCTTCGTATTACTGGGTCGTCACGATTGTGTTCGCTTACACGTTAGTCGCCAATGTCATCGAACGACCTGACGGAGTGATTATCGCTAGCTGCTTCATCCTGCTGCTGCTCGTTCTCAGCGCCGTAAGTCGCTACTTGCGCGCGACGGAAATGCGAGTCTCCGAATTTGAATTTGTAGATGATGAGTCGGAACAGCTATGGAACTCGTTGCGCGATAAGAAGATTAATCTCATTCCGCACCATGCCGACGATGCTCATTATCGTGCGGAGCTGAAAAAGAAGGTCCAGAGCTACCTCAAGTTACACGGTCGCGCCGCATTCTTGTATGTGCGTTTGATGGACAACCGCAGCGAATTCTACTCATGTCTACGGGTGCAGGTCAGGCGCGAGGGCGAGGATTACGTCGTCGATGCCCGCGGAGCGACGGCGATCGCGAACACCATCGCGTTTCTGGCCGACATCCTGAATCCGATTAGTGTCGTGCTCGGACTCACCGAGCGAAATCTGATGACGCAAGCGTTGGCCTTTGTTCTATTTGGGGAAGGTGAGATCGGCTTGGTTGTCTATTCCGTCCTGGTGAAATTCTGGCACGTACATCCTAAACCCGACCATCCCTTGCTGTTTCTAATAAGCGGATGAAAGAATCGCAACCCATCGGTTCACGTTTCCCGGCTTGGATTAACCATTCGGTTCACGGGATGAGAACGAGTGTTCAGGGAGCTTGAAGTTGCGGCATCTGATGAAGCACGAAAATGTTTAATGGAGTCATCAAGTTGAAGCGTTTTCCACCGGAACTCATCACAGCGCTCGACCACCTTGGCATGCCGTTTGCATTTACCCATCGCGGAAAGTGTGGAGACGGAAGCGAAGAGCAGGAGCAGTGAAGGCGATACGGAATATGCGCATTGCTTCCACCGCCTCAACACGAAACGGAGGCAATATGAAACGGCAAATCGTAAATCTGCTTGGCGTTCTTGGCCTGCTGCTCGTGGCGGCATGCGCAAACGCTCAGGGCGTCAACGTTAAAGCGAATGTTCCTTTTGACTTCACTGTAGGTAAGTCGAGTCTGCCCGCTGGCGCATACAGCATTCAGTCGCTCGCAACGGCCACCGGCAGCGTGCTCGCGGTTCGTGGCGAAAACGCTGCAAAGAACATGCTTGCTTCGGCAAACAACGCAGAAACCTTGAATCCTTCACCGAACAGCAGGCTTGTATTCCACCGGTACGGAGACCAGTACTTTCTGTCGCAGATCTGGCTTCAGGGTGAGAAAGTTGGACGGCAGTTCAGGATCAGTCGCCGCGAAGCCGAGATAGCGAAGAGCGTTCCGACTTCAGAAGATGTGATCGTTTTGGCAGCGCTGCGCTAACGATTACCCTCAAAGAAGTCCAAAGAGAACGGCACAGCCTCTGTGCCCTTCTCTGTTATCTACGGCGCCGCTAAGGTTCACCACATATGACGATGGCCAACGGACCGAAGTCAAAAATTAGCCGGCCCACGAGGGCCGGCTGAGTGACGTTTCGGAGGTAGGAAGAAGCTCCAGAGTTGGTCTTTCTGAGCTCACGCCAAGCGACTGTGAAATCGACCGGCGAAAGCTCAGAGCCACAGGAGAGCCTAGATCATCATAGTCGCTCAATGGTTATTCCGATGAGCCTTCGAACGACCGAAAACTGGCCAACTTGCGCCAGCATCTACTCGCGCCATCGCGTCGTGTCCAATTTAGTTGGAGGATAGCGTTGTTCCTCCCCTGTTTGACTGATGAATACCGCTCAGTTTGCGCCAACTAGCTGCGAATGTTAGTTTTGAAAGCTTGGCATTACATTCATAACTTCACAGGAGCAGTCGCCCATGGCAGTGGTGTACAACGGCGTTCCTCTCCCCTCGGAAGGCTCGCCGATTCGCTACGAAAACGGGCAATATCGCGTGCCCGACAATCCAATCATTCCATTCATTGAAGGCGATGGTACTGGTCGTGACATATGGAAGGCCTCACGCCGCGTTTTTGATGCGGCGGTTGAGAAGGCGTATGGAGGCAAGCGTCACGTAGTATGGTACGAAATCTTCGCGGGCGAAAAGGCGTTTTCACAATTCCGGAACTGGATGCCGGAGGACACATTGCGAGCTGCGAAGGACCTGCGCGTCTCCATTAAAGGTCCCCTCACCACACCTGTGGGTGGTGGCATCCGGTCGCTCAACGTCGCCATGCGGCAGGAGCTTGATCTGTATGCCTGCGTGCGTCCCGTTAAGCATTACGCTGGCGTTCCCTCCACGGTGAAGTATCCGGAGAAATTGAACGTCGTTATTTTCCGAGAGAACACAGAAGATGTTTACGCAGGCATCGAGTGGAAAGAAGGAAGCGATGGAGCGCGTAAGCTGATCCGGTTCTTGAATGAGGAAATGCTCGCCGGCGGAAAAAAGCGTGTACGCGAAGATTCGGGTGTTGGTATCAAGCCGATTTCGATCACAGGAACAAAGCGGCTCGTGCGTCGTGCGATCCAGTTCGCCCTGGAAAACAAACGTCCATCGGTGACGCTCGTTCATAAAGGCAATATCCAGAAATTCACTGAAGGCGCTTTCCGCGAGTGGGGATACGAGGTTGCCCAAGCTGAATTCCGTGATCGGGTTGTGACCGAGCGCGAGAGCTGGATTCTCGACAACAAAGATAAGAGCCCGCAGATTACGATTGAGCAAAACGCGCAGCAGGTAGAGCCCGGTCTCGAGTTCGCTGCCGAAGAATTCCGCAAGGGCGTCCACGCGGAAGTGAAGGACGTTCTCGACAAACTTTCCCGGTCTCACGGCAATGGCCAGTGGAAGAAGAAGCTGATGATCAATGATCGAATTGCCGACTCCATCTTCCAGCAGGTCATCATTCGGCCGCAGGAGTACAGTGTTCTCGCTACACCAAATTTGAATGGCGACTACATCTCTGACGCATGCGCTGCGCAGGTTGGCGGGCTCGGAATCGCTCCGGGAGGAAACATCGGTGACGGTTACGCGATCTTCGAAGCTACGCACGGCACCGCACCAAAATACGCCGATCTGGACGTGATCAACCCAGGCTCGGTGATTCTCTCGGGCGTGATGATGTTCGAGCTGATCGGCTGGCGTGAAGCCGCGCGGTTGATTGAAAATGCGCTCGAAGAGACCATCCGGCAAAAGAGGGTTACCTACGACTTCGAGCGCCAGATGGAAGGCGCCACTAAGGTCAAGACGAGCGAGTTCGCCAGCTACATGATTGGAAACATGGACGCTCTCGCCGGTGCAAGGCGCGAAGTCGCCTTAGCGTAAAACATTGAACAGGGGGCACAGAGCACATTGAGGCATAGCGGTCAGAATTCTTAGTTCCAGTCCTTCTCTACAATTTCGAACACTAAGACTCAACTCCTCGCTGACCTTTGTGTCTCCGTATTCACTCTTGCTTTTCCAAAATTGCGATGGAGCAACAAGAATGCGCAAGAAAGTGTCAATTGTCGGCGCCGGCAATGTAGGAGCCACCGCCGCACACTGGATAGCCTCAAAGGAATTGGCGGATGTCGTCTTGATCGACATCATTGAGGGTGTTCCCCAGGGCAAAGGCCTTGATCTGTTGGAGGCGATGCCGATTGAGAAACGTGATTCGCGCGTTATCGGTACTAACGATTACGCCGACACTGCTAATTCAGACATAGTCATCATTACTGCGGGGATACCCCGCAAACCCGGTATGAGCCGCGATGACCTGCTCAACACGAATTACAAGATCATGCAGGATGTAGTGGGCAAGGTCGTGGCAAATTCTCCTAATTCGATTCTCATTGTGGTCTCGAATCCGCTGGATGCGATGGCTCAGGCTGCCTTTCGCATCAGCAAATTCAATCGTGAGCGGGTGATTGGCATGGCCGGTGTACTCGACTCCGCGCGTTTCCGAGCTTTTATCGCTGAAGAGTTGAAGGTCAGTGTAGAAAACATAACCGCATTCGTCCTCGGTGGACATGGTGATACCATGGTTCCACTTCCCCGGTATTCAACTGTCGCCGGCATTCCCATTACAGAACTGATGGATAAGCCGACTCTAGATCGTATTGTGCAACGTACGCGCGATGGCGGCGCGGAAATCGTGAAGTATCTGAAGACCGGCAGTGCTTATTACGCCCCGTCGTCAGCCGCCACGGAAATGACAGAGGCCATTCTTAAAGACAAGAAGAAGATCTTGCCCTGTGCGGCGTATTT
Source organism: Acidobacteriota bacterium (assembly GCA_003225175.1). Lineage (NCBI taxonomy): Bacteria > Pseudomonadati > Acidobacteriota > Acidobacteriota bacterium. The sequence continues at coordinate 86,188 of QIBA01000049.1, read as the reverse complement.
ACAGGGAGAGTATGGAATCAAAGGTCTGTTTGTCGGTGTGCCGTGCAAGCTCGGAGCACGTGGCCTGGAACAGATCATCGAGATCAAGCTGACAGCTGAGGAACAGGCGGCACTGAAGAAGAGCGCTGATGCTGTGCAGGAACTCGTGAAAGTTATCGGAGCATAGGGTGGCTCGCAGATAATCTTGTCTCGGGAATTCAATGACTTCGAAAGATTTTCCTCAAATTGTGGGACGAAGAAGTCGCCTCGACGCGCAAAGTGATTGAACGGATTCCGGAAGCTTCGAATTACCGTCCTGATCCGAAATCATAGACTGCGCGGAAGATCGATTCGTTGATCGCTCGCGAAAAGCTGCACTTGCGGACGGACTATAGAAAGGTGAATTGGAGTGGCTGAGGTGCCTGCGCCGCCGACGATGAAAGAAGTTTTCGCCGCATATGGCCGCAATCATCAGGAGGCCAGCGCGAAACTTCACAAGGTTGACACCACGCGATGCGATGCGCTCGTACCTTTCATCATTGGGTGGGCAAGCTGTCATGAACGAAACAGGCTACGACAACGCTTGGGTTTTTTTGGCTCGACATTATTCGTCATCGCGGGCAGCTCTCGACGTATCTGCGTGCAGTGGGCTCGACCGTGCCGCAGATTTACGGGCCCCAGCGCCGATGGGCCTATGTAGTAGTCGCTGGCTTATGGGCTAATTAACTCTATCGATTGATATCGAATTCAATTTCACATCCTGTGCAGGGCGATCCTGCGAATTGCGCTTGACCTTCGTGATCGCGTCCACAATGTCCTGACCTTCTATTACTTCACCGAAGATCGTGTGATTGCCTGTGAGCCATGGCGTAGCTGCAACCGTGATAAAGAACTGGCTGCCGTTTGTGTTGGGACCAGCATTCGCCATCGCGAGTTTGCCAGGCATGTCGAACTTGTGGGGAGACCCCTTGGTCTCATCTGCAAACTTATAGCCGGGTCCACCCATGCCTGTTCCGCTCGGGTCGCCGCCCTGGATCATGAAATCGGGAATCACGCGATGGAAGATAGTTCCGTTGTAGAGCGGGCCCGGACCTTTCTTACCGCTGATGTTGTCGCTCCAGTCGCGCTTTCCTTGAGCTAGATCGGTGAAATTCCTGACGGTGTTCGGTGCGTCTTTCTCAAATAGCCGGCAGACGATCTTTCCCATAGTCGTATCGATGGTGGCATAAGTTCCAGCTTGGCGAGACATATAGTGTCCTTCCTGCGTTATGAGTGAAAACGACTAGTTTGAAACATTGAAGTGCACTGCCGTTCAAGGGGCTCACCAGCATTCATGCAACTTCCAGCAGAATTGACGCAAGGCATCGATCAGCTCACAGCAGAATTCCATATCTGGAACTGGCGCCGGCCTCTGCGGAACTTACCTCTGAATATCGTGGTGGGCGAAAGGGACGACCGCACCTCGACAAGTCGCACTTAGCTGCATACCTCATTAGCGGTCTGCCCGAATCTTGGCTTAGCCAAAAAAGCATTCGGGACACCTTGAACTGGATCTATGCACTCCGCAAGGCCTGAAGCGGAAACTGTTTCCAAGAAAGAGGGCGACGATTACAAAAAGTTGCGAAAAGCCGAATGGATGCTGTCCATGACATAGCCGGTCAACATCGTTCTAGGTTTCGTCCGCTGACGGTCCGTATGTTGCCGGAACTGGAATGTCGTTTAGTCGCAAATAAACTCCAAGCTGCGCGCGGTGGTGGATCATGTGATTGATCACAAAGCTCCGGAGAACAGCAGCGCGGGGCAATGTGAAAATTGGACATCCATTTGAAATTAAAGTCCATCCACCGCCGAGATGCTGGTCGCTAGCTCCCTCAATGGCAGCTCGTGCAGCGGCGACGTTCCGATCGAAATTCTCCAATATCTTCTCGCGGGATGAGATTGGCGGATTGCGCAACGGCTTTCCTTCTGGTGCTATGTCGAGTCTGTCGAGATCAATGGCATGATTCGTCCATGTGGGGATATTCGAGAGATGGCCAGCAAGCGATCCCATAGTGCTCGATTTGGGATGTGCACGCCATTCCCACTTCTCGTTTGGCACTCGCTCCAATGTGCGGCGTGTTATGCCCATTTCCTTATCGAATTCGGGAAGCAATTGCTGGGCAATGGTCATATACTCATCTCGCTAGCTATCGCTGCTTGGGAGCTGGCTGTTTTGGCGCAGCAGGTTTGCTTGCAGCCCTATTTTTCTTCGCCGTGGCCGGCTTCTTTATCGTTGCCGCCGATTTCGGCACTCCCACGATGTCGATTGTGTTGATCTTCACTGGATCATATGGACGATTATCGCGAGGATCGGCAGCTTTGCGCGCGATCTGCTTTACCAGCTCCACGCTGTCTGGAGTGCACTGACCAAAGATCGTGTGCTTTCCATCGAGGTGCGGCGTTGGTACTTCGGTGATGAAGAACTGCGAGCCGTTCGTGGCTGGTCCTGAGTTCGCCATCGCCAATCTGCCTGGGACATCGAACTTCAGATCCGGCGAAAATTCGTCTTCGAAGCTATAGCCGGGTCCGCCCTGACCATTTCCGAGCGGATCGCCGCCCTGAATCATGAAGTTTGGAATTACCCGGTGAAAAATGGTTCCGTTGTAAAGTGGGACACCTTGCTCCCTTTTGTGGATTTCAGGATTTTTCCATTCCTTCGAACCTGTTGCCAAACCAATAAAGTTGCCAACTGTCTTGGGTGCCTCTTTGAGGAATAGTTCGCAGGTAAGATCGCCGACCGAAGTGTGAAATATGGCTTTCGGATTCTCGACGGGTGCTGCTTGAGTGGCCCTCGACTGTGTACCCAACGCGCTTCGTGGAGTAGTGCTTGCTTTGGGCGTCGTGGTGCTCGTTTGGGCCGCGAAAAATGACGATGTTACGCAGACAAGAACGCTGAGGAAAGTTCTCATTATGACTCTCGAGTAATGCTTTAAGGTAAATTTTACTTCGAGGCACTCATCTGCCGTGCCAGCGAAGGTCTTTCTTCTGCTTTCAATTTCCGGCTAATCGCTTCTACTTCGGTGAAGACGCGCATCAGATTCCCTCCGAGAATCTTACGAATCTGCTCCGCTGTGTATCCTCGTTTGAGCAAACCTTCGGTTATCTTTGGAAGATCGGCGGCAGAGTCGAGTCCTTGTGGCATTGACGGAGTGCCATCGAAATCGGAGCCCAATCCCGTGTGATCTACTCCAGCAATCTTGGCTACATGATCGATGTGGTCAATGATCGCCTCAAACGGAGGACGCGGGATCTTCGCCGCCCATTGCTTCGCCACCTTATCAGTCTCACGGTAGCGAGTCACCGGGTCAGCGTCTTTGTACTGCTGAGCAACCGCATCGATCGCTGCGGTACGTTCTTTGGATTGCGCCTCGTAAGCTTGCCGCCAATTTTCGTCCACGAATGCAGAGTAATAGTTCACCATTACCACTCCGCCACGTCGACCAAGCTCCCGCAGCATGTCATCTGTCATGTTGCGTGGGTGATTGGTGAGCGCGCGCGCCGAGGAATGCGAGGCAATTAGGGGAGCACGGCTTGCTAAGAGTGCGTCATAGAAAGTCTTGTCCGAGACGTGGGAGATGTCGACCATCATGCCCAGCCGGTTCATCTCGTACACCACGTCCTTCCCGAATTCAGTGAGGCCATTGTGGTGTTGCACCGAGGTGTCGTTGATGTCACCGGAAGAGTCCGCCCACTCATTTGTATTCGACCAGGTGAGCGTCATGTAGCGAACACCCAGGCGGTAATAGTCGCGGAGCAGGCCCAGATCATTCTCTATAGAATGTCCGCCCTCGATCCCCATCAGCGCCGCGAGCTTGTGCTCGCGGTGAGCGCGTTCAATATCAATTGTCGAGAACGCCATCATCATTTTGTCGGGATGCTTCGTTGCCTGCTGATACACAGAATCGATAAGAGCAAGAGTGCGGTGCGCGTATTGTCCCTTGAACTCCTTGGGTTCCACCCAAATCGAAAAGAATTCAGCTCCCAGGTTCCCCGTCTTCGCCTTCGCGAAATCGAAATTGCCCTGATCGCCTGCTGGCGGATTCGCCATGTCGAAGTTATCGTCGAGCAGGCGCTGTGTGGTGTCGGCGTGAGTGTCTATGATCAGCACAGAGTTGTGAAGCTGTTTTGCGCTTTGCGATTCGACCGGCTTCTTTGCCGGCTTAAATTGGGCCATAAGTGGAGAAACGGTCAGGAAGCTTACCACCGCACACAGCACGATCCGTGGCAGCATCGTCGGAAATCTGTCCTTGATAGAAGGTTAAAGGCCGCTGAAGGCGGCCTTTTGGGAATTCTACATGAATAAGAGTGCCAGCCTCCTATTGCGGAGCCAGCGGAAGAACGGGGGCTGCTGGTGCAGCCTCTGTGGGGTCGGAGGCCTTTGTCTGAATCGCCACCGGATACGGATATCGCTGTGACACCATCACGTGAAAGCAAGCTTGGCGGCGCTCTTCTTCCGGCTCGATGACGTCCTGCTCCTTCATTCGTGCAAGGTAGTTTGCGACCCACTTGTGCTGTTTGCGCGTCAATCCGCGCTTACCGATGTCCACGGTTGTACCGGCCAAGTGCGACGAAGCGACTTCGCCTTCCGCTGGCGCGGCGTTGTGATTGAAGCGCATCAAATGCCATTGTTGCTCGACTGTCCGAACCGCCGATGTGACCTGTAGCGGCCTTCCGAACTGCTGATGGAACTCGCGACTTATGTCGTCAACAAACTGAACCGCCCAAGGACGCGCATAGCGACGATTCTCTTTGAGATACGGATTCACCGTCAGGTACTCACTGCTCACGATCGGCACGAGCACGCCGCGTTCTTCGAGTTGTTCGAGCTGGGCATCATCCTCGATGCGCATTAATCCAGCCTGATCGATCTCGGAGTTCTGTTTGAGCAGGGAATCGCGGGATCCACGCAGCTCCGGTGCAACCGGAGGTCCGTAGTAGCGTAGGCGGCGAAGATGAGCACGGCGGTGATGACGTCGCGGCGAGGAAAGGTGCCGTGTTTTGGTCCGACGCGGCAGACTGTGCACGTCCGCCCGGGCCGATACCGCAACGATGATCAACACGAGTAGCAGAGAAGTGCGACGCATGTGCCTTTGGTCCCTGTAGTTACGAGTCGTTTCCAGCATCTCCGAATCCCTAGCTAAGATGCAACCGGATATTAACCGGGTTCTCCCTTTAGTAACAAGAATTTATGTGCGTAAGGCGGTTGTACTTTTGTGTGACCGAAAACTCGGATAGGGCTTGCGGAAGCAGCTGGAGAAAACCGGGTCAAAAACCGGTGAAAGCGGCGCCTGTGCTATCCTGCACCCCTTCCGAGGCCGCTGAACCGTGGTTCTTCCCTTATTCAACACGGTGCTTTTGGACGTGACGGTCCTGCTGTGTTGCGTCGCCTGCTTGATGACGTTCACAAAAATGTCCGTTACGCATCCCGCTACGATCTATCTGCTGTTTCATGGTTTGTTTTCCACTGCCCGAGCAATCGCAATCCTGAATGGAGCGACGACGCTGTTCTCATGGAAGGGCGCAATTCCCGTTTCGGAATCTGAAATTGCAAGGTCACTAATGTTGGCTGACCTGGCACTCATTGCGATGACCAGTGCATGGATACTGGCAGCTCACCTAACCGCACGCCCAAGTGCAATGAAGAGAGACGCGAAGCCTCGAAGGCTACGTCCGGAACTTCTGAAGCCCGTTGCGATAGTTTGTATTCTGGTCGGCTGCGCAGCTATGTTGCTTTGGAGCAAGCTTCCGGGTATTTCTACTCCCCTGATCAGCGCTGGGCAAAATTCAAATTGGATAGTAATCCCTCAGACATGGGTTGGATTGAGCCTGCTTGCCTTGATTTACTGGTATGGGTTTAGACCGGGACTGTTGATAGGGCTGGCTGGCTATTTCGCCTGGGTAATTTACCAAGCGAACTTCCGTTTCCGCTTGCTAATAACGCTCATTCTGCTCATGCAGATCTATCTAGACCGTCGGGGACGCAGCTGGCCCGGGATGTCTGGAATTAGTGTGTTCGTGATCAGTGCACTGCTTTTCTTTCCTTTAAAGGGAATCGGTCAGCAGCTGCAGGCAGGCCAAGGAGCGGGAGAGGTATTGGAGAATGCGAGAACGGAAATCGCAAGCGTGTTCACAGGCGACCATCCCGATCAAACGATTCTGGATCAGTTCGCCAGCGCCCTTACTTTGGCCGATGCACGCGGGCAACTTTATTGGGGGCTTACTTACGCTGGCCTGCTCACGGTTGCCATACCTCGGCAATGGTGGCCAGAAAAGCCGGGCCTGACCGAATATGAGCACCAGATATCCACCAGCGATCGTCCTATGGCGGACACAGGGATGGTGGTCACCATGTTGGGAGAGTTTTATCTCAACTTCGCTTACCCCGGCGTCGTGATCATGTCATTCGCCGTGGCCTACTTCACTGGAGTGTGGTTCGATGCCGCGTATCGTGCGGGCTACTTGTCCCTTATGCACTTTACGTACTTGCTGGTCGCATGCAATCTGATTCAGGTATATCGCGATGGACTGATCTCGCTGTTCGTGTTTACAGTGATCAACATGTTTCCTTTGGTACTCCTTGTCGCACTCCACGTTTGTATGCGTCGAAAGCGAACGTTGTATACGCAAGCGATTATCGAAACGCCTCGTGTGCGCCAACCCATGACGTGATTCCGTGATGCGGGCGCCTGCCGCTAATAGAGAGTGAGCCCAGTGGATATCCTGCTAATACATCAAGCCTTCTGCGGACCTCAGGATCCTGGCGGAACCCGACACTACGAACTCGCACAGCGAGTCGTCGCAATGGGCCATCGATTCACCGTAATCACAAGCGAGCACAGCTATCTCACCGGAAGGAAAAAGACAGCGCCTCCGGATCAGGCTGAAATCGATCTCCACATGGCTCCGGCGATTGGAGGTTGGCATCAGAGCTACTTCAACCGAATGCTCGCATTCATGAGTTTCATGCTGACGTCGATTTTCACCGCGTTGCGAGTGCAAGATCCAGACGTCGTAATTGGAACATCGCCACCGATGTTTCAGGCTTGTTCGGCCTGGGCAGTTGCAGCTATTCGTCACCGGCCATTCGTTCTGGAGGTTCGCGACCTCTGGCCCGCTTTCGCGATAGATCTGGGAATTTTGCGCAGTCGCTTGCTCATACTTTTGGCGCGGAAGCTTGAAAACTTTCTCTACGCTCACGCCCGCGCGATCATCGTCAATTCGCCTTCTTACCGCGACTATTTGTTGCAGATAGGAATTCCGGATTCGAAAATCTCAGTCATTCCAAACGGCACCGACGTTTCGCTATTTCGGCCGGAAGCTCGCGGGGAAGCAGTTCGAAATGATCATGAACTCACGGGAAAATTTGTGGTGATGTACGCAGGAGCGCTCGGTCTCGCCAATGATATCGATTGTGTGTTAAATGCGGCAGCACGTTTACGCTATCAGACTGACATTGTGTTCGCGCTAGTCGGAGATGGTAAAGAGCTATCTCAGCTGCGGATGCGAGCGGAGTCTCTGGAGCTGAACAATATTCGGTTCATCGCTGCCCAACCAAAGAAGCGAATGCCAGAGGTACTCGCTGCTGCCGACGTTTGCGTCGCAACTTTGAAGGATGTGCCGATGCTGCGGACCACCTATCCAAACAAGGTTTTCGACTACATGGCTGCCGGTAGACCAACGGTGTTGGCAATTGAAGGACCGATTCGCGAAGTGATTGAGAAATCTGGAGGTGGAATGTGTGTGCCGCCAGGGGATGACGCTGCTGTGGCGGCAGCGGTGCTAGAGCTCTACCATCGACCTGAAGTCCGGCAGGAAATGGCGACCAAGGCAAGGTCGTATGTGGTCTTAAATTTTGATCGAGGTTTGCAGGCGGAAAAATTTTTGCACACCCTTGAACGTTGCTATTCGGGCGATACGGCTCCTGTTCAGGAAGAGACTTTACCTTCGCCAGCTCTTAGTACTACGACAGAGAATTCTCTCGATACCATATGACGTCAAACGACCAAATGCTTGATGTTCTGACCAAGACAAAGACGATTGCAGTCGTCGGATTGTCCTCCAATCCCAGGCGCCCCAGCTTTGGGGTGTCACAGTATTTGCAGCGTAAGGGATATCGCATCATTCCGGTGAATCCGAATGAACAGACGGTGCTTGGAGAGAAGTCCTATCGCAGCCTGGCGGATGTTCCCGAGAATATTGATCTCGTCGATGTCTTTCGCCGCCCAGAGTATGTGCCTGAGATTGTAGAGGAAGTAATTCGCTTGAACATTCCAGCACTGTGGCTTCAGGAGGGCGTTGTCCATCAGGCCGCAGCCAAGAAAGCCCGCGATGCAGGAATCGTAGTTGTTATGGATAAATGCATTCTCAAGGAGCATCGCGCCCACGGGCTATAAAACAGCTGCGGATAAGGCCCTCGAAGCTGGTTTAGGAAGTCACGACTCCGAGTCGTGCCGACAAGTGATGCCTCAAGATCGCAGTCCGAGGAGCGTTTCGTAAATTCGAAGAGTATCTGAGTCGAAGCAGCAGAAGATCACTTTTTTGACGCTGTGATTTTTGCCAAAAGCCTTCCTTACTTCTGCAACCGCAATTCTGGCGGCGCGTTCACGCGGGAATCCGTAGATGCCTGTGCTGATTGCCGGAAAAGCCATGCTGACGACATGTAGACCATGTGCGATCTCAAGTGATCGCCGGTAACAAGCGGCCAACAGTCTATCTTCCTGTCTTTCGCCGATGGAAGCGGTTGTGTTTTCATCTCCCTGCCAGACCGGCCCAACCGTGTGAATTACGTACTTTGCACGTAAGCGATGTCCCCGGGTCGCTTTGGCATCGCCGATCGCGCAACTACCGAGCGTCCTGCACTCGGCTAGCAAATCAGGACCGGCAGCGCGATGGATCGCGCCATCGACTCCGCCGCCGCCGAGCAGGGAAGAGTTGGCAGCGTTCACGATGGCATCGACTGCCAGCTTCGTGATGTCTCCCTGTAGAGCTTGGATTGAACGATTCATCCCAGGCTCCTGTCGTGCTCCTGCCAGTAGAATAGCTCGGCGAAATTTTGAACGGGCCATCATGACCATTCCTTTGCGAATCCTCGCTTGTGTTTGCCTGGCTTGTTTCTGTCACGCCCAGGCATTCAAGGAATCTACGAAGATCCCTGCGCCGCACGAGGGTGATTACATCGCACACAACTTCCGTTTCCATTCAGGCGAATCGTTACCCGAGCTGCGCTTGCATTATCTAACGTTCGGCAAGCCGGTTCGCGATGCGGATGGACGAGTTACGAATGCAGTACTCCTGCTTCATGGGACGGGAGGCACTGCACGGCAGTTTCTGCAGCCGCAATTTGCGGATGTCCTGTTTAGCCCTGGGCAGTTGCTCGACATCAACCGCTACTTCGTCATCCTTGACGACGGTATTGGTCATGGCAAGTCGAGCAAGCCGAGCGATGGATTACACTCCCGCTTTCCGCAATACGACTACAACGACATGGTGGCGGCCCAGCACGAGATGCTCGAAAAAGGGCTGAGTGTTAACCACCTGCGCCTGATATTGGGCACGTCGATGGGATGCATGCACTCCTGGATATGGGGCGAAACATACCCGGATTACATGGACGCCCTCATGCCTTTGGCATGCTTGCCCGTCCAGATCGCCGGGCGCAATCGCATGTGGCGCAAGATGGTAATGGATGGAATCCGCAATGATCCGGAATGGAAGAATGGGGATTACACATCCCAACCACGTGCCGCCCTGGAGATTGCAACAGACTTTCTGCTGATTGCAGGAAGTACGCCGTTGTCGATGCAGATCAACTATCCGACGAGAGATGCAGCAGATAAGGATTTAGAGGACTATCGCAACCGAGTAACTCACAGTCTTGACGTGAACGATTTGCTGTACGCCGTGAATGCTTCACGGAACTACGATCCATCGGCACAGCTCGAAAAGATCACCGCGGCGGTTATGTACACCAATTCCGCGGATGATTTCATTAATCCGCCTGAATTGGGAATCGCTCAGCGTGAAATCAAGCGCGTAAGACGCGGCCGGTTCTTCCTAATTCCGACGTCGGCTGAAACCCACGGACACGGCACGCATACTTGGGCGGTTTTCTGGCAAGAACATCTCAAGGAGCTGTTGCAGGAATCGGAACCGGGAAAGTAGAGGATCTGAACTTTTTGCGAGTGAGTACACTATGTTCATGAGCAGCTTGCGTCCTTCGGTCTTGGCTCATTTGGAGTATCAAAAGCATTCTCAGCAGTTGAGAAAGCTAGAGCTCAAAAATAAATTTGAGTACATTTATGCACAGAACGTGTGGGGCAGCTGCGAATCGGTTTCGGGGCTGGGTTCCGAACTGGCAGCCACGCTCCTCTCCGTCGGCAGCTTTCGGAACTCTGCCAGAAATTGCAGATTCGTAGGCTCATGGATGCACCTTGCGGCGCGACTCCGCTTGGATATCGCAGGCTGCTCTGCCGATCGATTCCTATTTAGGAATTGATATTGTCGAGTCTCTGATCGTAAAGAATCGGCAGCTGTATGGCCGCGAGAGTGTTAGCTTTCACTCCGGTGATCTCAGGACGATTGAGCTTCCCGCTTGTGACTTGATTCTCTACCGCGATTGTCTGGTACATCTGAGCGTTGAGAATATCCGTCGCGTGCTCTTGAATTTTCTTCGCAGCGGCTCCAGGTATCTTCTGACAACCACATTTTCCCACAATGATCTCAACATGGACATCGAGAACGGCGACTGGCGGATGCTCAACCTGCGGCAGGAGCCATTCGGTTTTGCGAATCCGATACTTCTGATCAATGAAGAGCGCGAGGAGGTCGATGGAGCGTACAGGGACAAGTCACTAGGACTTTGGAAGCTGGAAAGCCTTAAACGCCTTCAGTTCCTAGCTGACACAGAAATTGCGTCTTAGATGGCCACCTACGGTTCGACTCGACTACGTGGTTCCGGCCGCCCTCGGCCGGTACAAGGCTGAACATGTGCATGTTTTCGAATTAAACGAGTCAGGAATTTATTTATGAGAAGGATTTGCTTACCAAGACAGCTTGGTTCTTCGACTCTGTACCAGCTGAGGGCGGCCGGAACAAAGTAATCAACGAGGCATGGTATTTGAGCAGTGCACAATCAAGCCTCGCAGATTGGCTATCCAGAGTTACTCAAATGCCGCCCGAACCAATATGCCTTCGGTAATCGCGCCGGCGACTCTGGAAAAGTCGGCTGCAAGCACGCGGTCACTATCCACTAGGGCAGTAACTCGCCGTATTGCTGCGTGGGCTTTTTGCAGTCGTGGACTCGTCTTGAGCGGAGCAAGAAACTCAATGGCCTGAGCGACGGCGGCCGCTTCAATCGCAAGCACATGCGTTACGTTAGCAACTACGCGTTCGAGCTTTAATGCCGCACCCATGCCCATGGAGACGTAATCTTCCTTGTTGCCGCTCGTGGTAATTGAATCCACCGAGGCCGGATGCGCAAGGACTTTGTTCTCGCTTGCCAGGGCGGCAGCCGTGACTTGCGGCATCATAAAACCTGAATTGAGTCCAGCGCTGGAAGCAAGAAACGGAGGCAGTCCTTCGTTGAGAGCCGGATTTACCATGCGCTCAATGCGCCGTTCTGAAATTCCTGCCAGAGCGGAAAGCGCAATCGCAAGATAGTCGAGCGCAAAGGCGAGGGGTTCGCCATGAAAGTTTCCGCCGGAAAGTACATCTCCCAAATCGGTCCGGTCATTGGCGCTTTCTCTGCCCCGACGGTTGTCGATGGCAGGAACCTTCGAGGGACGCATTGGCTCGCGTTGGGATCTCGGAAAAGGGAAGACCAGCGGATTATCCACCGCTGAGTTCATCTCGATTTCAAAGACGTGTCGGCAGAAAGCAATCGTATCGCGAACTGCGCCGTGCACTTGGGGAATACAGCGTAAAGAGTAGGCGTCTTGAACCCGATTGCAATCGATGTGCGACTGACGAATTTCGCTGCCTTCAAGCAGTTTCCGTACGTTGCTCGCGCTCTGCAACTGTCCCGAATGGGGGCGAGCCCGATGAATGCGCTCATCCATCGCGACTGTAGTGCCGCGAAGGGCGTCCAGAGTGAGCGCTCCCAGCACGTCGGCAGTATCGACGAGCGTTTGTGCAGTTAGCACGGACAGAGTTCCGACAGCAAGCATTGCCTGCGTGCCATTGATAAGTGAGATTGCTTCCTTCGCTTCCAGTGCGATGGGTTTCACCTGCGCCGCGGCCATCGCCTCTCTGCCCGCCACTTTTCGTCCCTGGAACAGCGCTTCGCCTTCTCCGACGAGAACAAGCGCCAGATGAGCCAACGGAGCAAGATCGCCGCTGGCTCCTACACTTCCTTGCGAAGGAATAATGGGATGCACGCCGCGACTTAGCATTTCGCAGAGCGTGTCGATCACCAATGGACGAACTCCGGAGAATCCTTTGGCCAGAGAATTGGCACGCAACAACATCATCGCCCGTGTGACAGGTTCTGAGAGTGGCGTACCAATGCCAACTGCGTGAGAACGCAATAAATTGAGCTGCAATTCGCAAATCTGCTCGGGCGCTATGCGGACGTCGCTTAGTTTGCCCACGCCCGTTGTCACCGCATAGGCAACGCGATTCTCGCGCACCAACTGCTCGATCACTTCACGGGACGCCAAAACCTTTTCGCGCGCGTCGGGCGTGAGCAATACTGGACGCCGTTCAAATACGACTTCGCGCAGGTCCTCAAGCGCGAGCTGGTCTCCATCGATATGTAGAGCTCTCAAGATTCTCCTAGGGAACTCTTCAGGCTACGCCGGGATACCGGCCGCCATCGACCAAAATCGTCTGACCGGTCACGTAGGAGGCTCGGTCCGAAGCCAGCCACACGATCACATCAGCGACCTCCTCCGGACGCGCAAGGCGGTGCAGCGGAATTTCCTCCGACCACTTCTTGTGTACGTCGGCGATGCTGAGGTTTGCGGCAAGTGCCCGCGTTCCGGCCAGCTCGTTAAGTCGTTCGGTCGCAGTGTATCCAGGCGCGACATTGTTGAAGGTAATGTTCTCCTTGCCAAACTCAATGGATAGGCTCTTCAGCAGTCCAACTACGGCTGGGCGTATGGCATTGGACATAACCAGATCGGGAATCGATCCTTTCACTGAGGTGGAAGTGATGGCGATAAAGCGTCCCCCGCCGTTTCTCTGCATGTGGGGAATCACAAATTTGGCCAGGTTGACGACACTGAGAAACAGGAGATCAACGTTCTTACGCCACTCGTCCAGCTCGATGGAAAGAAAATTCTTAGCGGGAGGACCGCCGGAATTCGCGAGGCAGATGTCGATACGGCCAAATCGTTCGGCTACACGGCGCACAAATGCTTGCATGGAGGACAAATCGGAAACATCTATGCGCTCGGCCAACACCTCGACTTTGTGACGTGCACGCAGCTCCTCAGCGGCTTTGCTCAACTTAGTTTCGTTTCGGGCGCACATCGCCAGGCGCGCGCCTTCTGCAGCGAACTTCTCGGCAGCGGCACGGGCTATGCCTTCACTCGATGCAACCAGCAGCGCAACTTTGTTTTTGAGTCCTGTTTCCATGTAGCCAGATTATCCGGCGGAAGGCGGAGCTTCCATGACATACATTCGATTCGGAGCTCCGGCTTTGATGCCGTTTCTTTCTAAAGAGGCTTTGATTCGCCTGCGCAGCTCACGTCGCACGGCGTGCTGTCTGCCCGGACGGCATTTGACTATCATCAAGTAATCGACCTCTGATCCGCTGACGCGCTCTATGCCGGGCACCTCTGGTTTTCCAACGATATCTTTTCCGTACTCCGGGTCATCTTGCAGATCGGCGCCTACTTCTTTCAGCAACTCAATCACGCGATCGGAGCTTTCCGCGTAGTCCACGGAGACGTGCAATGCAACCTGCGCCCAATCTCGAGTCATGTTCGAGACAATTTTAATTTCGCTATTGGGAATTGAGTGCAGCGCTCCCGTGTCGTCGCGCAGCACAGTCATCCGCAGCGACATGTGCTCGACCGTCCCTTGCACGCCGGCAAGTTTCACGAGATCTCCGAGGTCATAGATGTTATCGATGATGATGAAGAAGCCGTTGATTACGTCCTTTACCAGAGTTTGCGCGCCGAAGCCGACAGCGAGCCCCACAATGCCGGCGCTCGCAAGAAAGGGCTTCACGTCGATATTGAAAATCGGAAGAATCTGCAGGAGAACAAAGAAGAAGATAAGAAAGTTGCCGACGCTCTGCGCAATGGATGCGAGGGTACGCAATTGCGTAGCCCGAATGCCGCTCGGCAGAGCCTCGCGTCGGCTGAAATCCTGTAATTTTCGCGTGAACAGTTTCAGGAGTCGCGAGAAAGCTACCGCTACGATCAGGATTACCAGAATGCGCGGCAAATCGTGTCGCAGCCGCTCGGCAAGGTCTTGATGCCACTCCGAAAGTACATGCCGCCAGATCGGCTCAGAGAAGATATTTGTGCTCAGGATGGGCATGAATGGCGTGGAGCGAAGCTGGATTATAGCAAGCGACAAAGCGATTCTTTGATTGGCCAGACGTGTCATTCCCGGCGGTTATAATCGCGGTATTCCGAATCTGTTGAGGTGCGCGTGCGCAATCCTATTGTTGGCTTCCTGCTGTTTTTCGTTGCGATGAGTTGCTTTCCACTGCAGTCCGACACGAGCACGCAGAATCCAACGCAGGAACCGCAGTTTGGCCGCGAGCGCCCAAAAGATCCCACCGAAGAGAAGATGGAGCGCGACCGCGAGAAGGCGCTCAACAAACAAAGGCAGACATCACTACAAAAAGATACAGACCGCTTAGTTCAACTCGCCACAGAGCTCAAAGAATACGTTGATAAGACCAACGAGCACACGCTATCGCTCGATGTGATCAAGAAAGCTGATGAAATCGAAAAGCTGGCGCGGTCAGTGAAAGGCAAAATGAAGGGATACTGAGCCTGTCGCCTTCGTGCTGCTTAGCTTTTGCTGACGTGCTTCCGACCCGCCGCCCTCGGCCGCTATAAGGTTGAATGAACCGCGAATGCGTTCGTAAGCGAGTTCTTTCCAGAGTTCGTCTGGGCCTACTCGTCTGACTGCGAAGCATTCAGATCTTCGACCTTCTACCGGCCGAGCCGGCCGGAACCACGTAGGCACACAGGATTTCCTGTGATATCTCGTCGTTCAGTGGGGACGAACCGTCACTCACAACTCCGCAACTCTGCTTACAAATCTCTACATTTCTGCGTCCAACGGCGGAGGCTAACCGCACATGTTTAAACGAATGCTGCTCGCAATCCTTGCGATCGGCGCACTGATGTTGAGCGCGACCGAGTCGTATGCACAAGGTATCTTGAACCTCCCGCGCGCCAGCCAGCATGCGCTGGTCACGCAGCGCGTTGGCATTACGGATATCTCCATCAACTACAGCCGACCTTTGGTGAACAATCGTCAGATCTGGGGCAAGCTTGTGCCCTATGGTCAGGTGTGGCGCGCTGGAGCGAATGAAAACACCACGATCGAATTTAGCGATCCGGTGATGATTGAAGGCAAGCAGCTCGCAAGAGGAATCTATGGTCTGCACATGATTCCTGGTGAGAGTGAATGGACTCTGATCTTTTCCAAGGCGGCTACGGCCTGGGGAAGTTTCTCGTACAAACAACAGGAAGACGCGCTGCGAGTCTCAGTGAGGCCGCAACCCAGTGAATTCCGCGAGGCTCTGGTTTATGACTTCGATGATGTGAAGCCGGAGTCAACTCTCGTCAGTATGCGCTGGGAGAAGGTCACTGTCCCATTCCGGATCGGCGTTCCGGTTGCTGACGTTGTTCAGGCCGATTTGCAGAAGCAGCTTCGCGGTGGATCACAGTACATTTGGGAGAGCTGGGATGAAGCCGCCAACTATCTGCTCGCCAGCAAGATGAATCTGGCGGAGGCGCTCGACTATGCCAATCACTCTATCCAAGTGGAATCACGCTTTGACAACCTGCTGACCAAATCTCAGGTTCTCGAGGCTATGGGCAAGAACGATGAATCGGCCCCAGTCCGAGCTCAAGCACTTGAACTGGCTAATGCTATTCAGGTCCATGGCTATGCTCGGCAGTTGCAAACCCAAGGACATCAGGATCAGGCGCTCGAACTGTTTCGCACAAACGTGAAGAAACACCCGAACAGCTGGGTTGCGCACAACGAAGCTGCTCGCCTGTCAGTTGCGCAGGGGGATTTCGACAACGCCGTAAAGGAAATGAAGATCGCAGCCTCGGACGCTCCTGATATCTATAAGCCGGCCTTAAGCAGTCTGGTGAAGCGTTTGGAGGCGAAGGACGACATCAATAAGTAGAGAGACAAGTGGATCCGGGCGCGCTCGCCTGTACTTTGACTTTCGCTTTTCAACGAAAAATTTGAAAGCGGTATCCGAGTCAGTTGGCCTTTGTGGCGCCAAGAGTAAACACCCGCGCGAGGGTGGCGGGATCCACGTTCTAGCGCCTGTCACTTGCGTTATGCTGACGAGATGCGTTGTAAGCGCCCAAACCGCGATAATGAGTTGGTGCAGATTGTCGATGTTGCACTTATCGATGTTGCTCGTCGCGCGGGCGAATGGCTGGTCTGCCGCCCAGGGTGCGCGCAATGTTGCATCGGAGCTTTTGCCATTAATGCGCTGGATGCAGCACGTTTACGCGAAGGATTTACCGAGCTGAAGCGTACCGATCCAGATCGCGCAAATCGAGTTCGGCTACGGGCAAAAGCATACATTCAACGAGTTGCCTCGCAATTTCCCGGTGATCCCAAACTAGGAATTCTCCACGAGAGTGAAAACGCACAGGAGAGATTCCTCTCCTTCGCGGATGATGAAGTATGTCCCGCTCTCGATCCACAATCAGGGGCCTGCGATCTTTATCAATACAGGCCGATGACTTGCCGTGTCTTCGGACCACCTGTCCGCAATGAGGGCGGCGGCCTTGGGATTTGCGAGCTATGCTTTCACGGCGCGAGTGATGCTGAGATCGCCAGTTGCGAGATGAGACCTGATCCCGAGCATCTGGAGGATTCGCTATTAGCCGAACTTACGGACTCTGGAGAAAGTGGCAGCACGATCGTCGCTTACGTGCTGGCTAACTGACGATGCTTCTCAAGCTACTCCAGATTGGTGAACCAGTCTTGCGCGATAGGGCGCGACTGCTTGTTGAAGAAGAGATTCTCTCGGGTGCCATTCAGGAACTGATCGACTCGATGCACGAGACCTTGCGGGATGCACCGGGCGTCGGTCTTGCTGCTCCGCAGATAGGATCGGCGATCCAGCTCGCGATCATCGAAGATTCGCCGCAGTATTGGACGGAGCTGTCCGCAGCAGAAATCAATGCACGGGAGCGGACTGCTGTTCCTTTTCACGTAGTTATCAATCCGAAGATTACCGATGCGAGCGAGCCCTCAGCGGAGTTCTTCGAGGGCTGCTTGAGTCTGTCTGGATTTACCGCTCTCGTGCCGCGCTCTCGAGAAGTGGTGGTGCAATGCCTCGACGAGCATGCGCAACCGCGAATAATTCGGGCATTCGGTTGGTATGCCAGGATTCTGCAGCACGAGATTGATCACCTGAACGGAACCATTTATATCGATCGCATGCACACGCGCAGCTTTATGTCGCTTGATAACTACAAGCGGTATTGGAAGAGCGAAGGGCTGGAAGACATTCGAAGGAGATTTGCTTAAGCCGTTCACATGCCCTAAACGAAATCGTTATTCCTTGTTGTCACGTTGTTGGACGGGGAGGAAGCATAGGCGTAACGAGAGATACTGAAGTTGGTCCCGAATCAGGAATTCACTGATAATGCTGTAATTCACTGTTCCTGAAAGCGAAACTGCAGATTTTGGGTAGGATGCGACAATCTTCAGGTGAAACTCGAAAAATTCGCTGTTATTTTCACTCTTCTCGAGAATATTAGGATTTTCCGATAGGCACTTTTACTTGCCACTGACTAAGAATCTCGCCACAGCGATCACTTAATAAACGCCTTCAAGACATCATTCAGCGCGATCAGACCGACGACCTTCCGGGCATTGGCGCGATGGGTCACCGGTAAGAATGGCCACTGCGAAATGTGCCGTAAAGCAACTTCGAGGCTGTGGTCTGGGTAAAGCTGGGGCATGTGCGGTTCTGGGAGAAGACTCGCAACCGTGAGTTCATCGGGACCCTGTCTTACCGCCTCGCGCAGAGTTTGAACAGTCACGCTTGACCAGCCAAAAGGCGGATCGTCCACCAGAATCTCGGAGGAGCCTTGCTCTTTTGCCAGTTGGAGAGCTTCTTCGGCTGAAGCTTGGGAGTCGACAACGGGAACGTCCACAGGACGCATGGCGTCTTCCACCCGCAACACCCGCTCTTCGCGCTGCTCCTCCATCGAAGGCAGACCAAGTCCATCCTGTTGGCTGAGCAGATCAAAAATGGGAATAGGCTGAAGGTTACGTGAGATCAAGTAAGCAAGGGTATTCGCAAGAATCACAGGAACAATGATCGAGTAATTTCCGCTGACCTCAAGCACCATAAAGACGGAGGTCATAGGAGCGCGGAGGAAGGCAGCGAAGAGCACGCCCATGCCCACCAGCGCATAAGTTCCGATGGAGCCGGTGAGATGAGGAAAGAACAAGCGTTCTACTCCACCCACAGCGCCACCGAGCATGGCTCCGATGAAAAGTGTCGGTGCGAACATTCCCCCCGGCGTGCCGCTCACGAACGAAAGCACGGTGGTAAGAATCTTCAGGCTGGCCAAAATTGCCATGATCTTCCATGGAAACTGGTCGTGCATCGCGTGATCCATGAACTCGTAGCCTGCGCCCATTACTTCAGGACGTCCGGCGAGCGCGATGGCGCCGATGACTAGTCCCGCCAGCGCGGGTTGAAAGATCTGTGTCCATCGCGGAAGGGCTTTCATGCGTGGACGAAGCACTTGAATAGCCCTGGCGAAGACCACCGAGGCAAGGGCTCCGACAATTCCCAATGCGGCGTAAGCGAGCAATTCGCTCGGGGCTATAAACTGCACTGCCGGAATGCGAAACAGGGGCTCGGATCCAAGAAAGTAGCGAGCCACTACGACGCTCGAAACAGCAGACAACACCACAGCGCCGAGAAGCCCTGCTGTCCAGCGCCCGATTACTTCTTCGATGACAAACAGAATGGCGGAAATGGGTGAATTGAACGCAGCCGCTAGCCCTGCAGCGGCGCCAACTGGAGCGATCAGGCGCAGCCGGTCTTTGGTGAGCTCGAGTCGGCGACCAAGAGCGGATGCAATCGACGCTCCGACTTGCAGAGATGGATCTTCAGGGCCCAGTGACTGTCCAGAACCAATGGCAAGAGCCGAGCAAATGAACTTGCCGATCGCAGTCCGAAATGGGATGTAGCCGTCATAAACGTAGAGCGCAGACTTGGTCTGGTTTACCCCGCTGCCACGAACTCGGGGAAAAACAAACATCACCAGTATCGCAACTACAAGTCCGGTTGCAGCAGGGGCCAACAAAATCCGGGGGAACGAAGGAGTTAAGGAGGAACCCATCAGCTCAATGCGGAGGAACTCGATGGTGATGCGAAAGCAGACCACCGCCAGCCCCGAAAAGATGCCGATGAAGATCGCGATCAGCAGAAAGAAGCGCTCACCTTGAGCAGGAGCTTCCGCTGCGGGCGAGCCGCCAATTGAAAGTGGGCTGTTCACCGGGATGTCGGTAGTATCTATCACCGTTGCAGCTCCCCTCCACCTTGGTATATGCGAAGCATGGCCTGGTCTTCAGGAATTGGTGCACCACATCCGCTCTTCTGCTCAATGCTGGTGATGAGCGAGGCGACCGGAGCGAGTAATTGCACGAGCCCTGAATTGTTGTATGTACCGCGAAGCTGCCTGTTCAGATAATTCCATTGCGAATGGGTGAGTTGGAGCGGATCACCGCTGACCGTATCGAGGTCGACATCGTGAGCATCGGCACATCGTCGTAATCGTTTGTCGGCGATACCCATCGCGAGAACGAGGCGATGACGGCGTTCAGTAGCAGGGATACTGCTCTCGAATGGATTCAGTTCAATCACCGAGGTGACAAGCTCAATCATCTGCGAAGTCGAAGGATCGTCGTGCAGCGCGGACGCTCCTTTGAAGTACTCCAAAGCTTCGTGATATCGGCCCAGACGAAACGCTGCCCATCCGGCTCCGAGCAATGCGGCCACATCCCGACGGTTAGTGCGCGATGCCGCGATGTAGAAGTCGAGCGCGTTGCGATCATCTCCCAGTTTGGTGAATGCCCGTGCAACCCAGAGTTGAGCGTTCGGAGTATTCGGCATCTCTGCTGTGTAGCTCATGAGCTCGCCGCGTGCTTGCGTCTTCAGATCCGCGCCGATGAGGAAGTTGATCAGTTCCTGCCTGACTTGCTGCCGTCTCGAAACGGGGTCGGAATCCCAGGCGCCGTAAATTGCGCCATTAAAGTAACGTCTTGCCTGGTTCGCATCATTGTCCTTGGCAGCAAGACGGGCCAGCTCCAGGTTGATAGAGCCGTTGCCGGGCTCTTCGTCGAGAAGGTTAAGAAAATATGACCGAGCTTCGGGCACGCGATCGGCTGCGGCAAGGGCACGAGCGAGGTTGAATACATAGCGGGGATTCTGGTGGGAGTAGAAAACGGCGGCTCTTAGGTCGGGAACAGCATTTTGCGGTTTCCCTTCATCCAGCTCCTCCTGACCTTGCTCGAACCAATAGCTGCTCAGGTTGTGCCGCTTCTCCTCAAAGCGCCGGCTGATAGTGAAGGTAAACGCGAAAAAACCTGTGGCAAACAGCGACAATGCAAAGACATAGATCGGCCTGCGAAGGGCCCTGATTCTGTCCTTCGCCGCCCGAACACGGGTAGCCCATTTGCGTTTTGGGGGAGCCTTCATCGCCGCTAACTACAACCATAGCATCTAGTTACGTTGGGAGTTAGTTACCTTGAGGCTTGACCGGCGGCATTCGACCAAACGGAGAGCGCGGGCGCAGGCACCCGGACGCTCCGTTTCCTGAAGTCACGATAGCCGACGAGATCTGCCTATTAATGCTGAGTGGATGTGCCTGATCTCAGGAAGTGAAATGCAAACATGCCTGCGCCGAGTTGAGACGGCAGCTGAGGATGAGCAGATAAGTTTTTCGCTCCCCTCAGTTCCTGCAGGTTGTGAGTTGGGATGAATGGTTCGGTTCTTTGCTTCCAATCGTGGTACTGATGGCAGAGAAAGCATCCGTTTTGGGCTTGGCCCATTTTCGTAGGTTCGCCGTTGTGGCATTCCTGGCAGATTATGATGCTGGGAATTAGAACGTCTGCCGTCTCTTGGCTACTGAGAGTGCGAATGTGGCAAGATTTGCAGTCGATGCTCACGTGGGCGTAGTGACTGAAGACGGAGTTGGGCAGCCATACGGCTTTGATGTTTGCCGGTGCCACTTCGGGCAATTCCGCTAGGCCGTTCTGATCCGTCTGGCTGTACTTGAGCGAATGGCACTGCTGGCACGTCTTGCGCCAAAGCAGATTTTCGGCATTCTCAGCCCGCAGCTTTACCCATTCTTCCACAGTGTGAGCGGTTCTCACCGTCTGGGGCTCGCGCGAGACCGTTCCACCAAACATAATTCGCACCGGGCGCGGAGGCTCATTTATGGCTTCGGGATGTTTCTTGATGTAGTCAGTCAACCTGTTCACGATGAATGCGTGAACAACTTCCGGCTTATCGTGCGGCACCGAATCTTCGAAATGACTGTCAAATTGCAACGCGTGGCAGCTTTGGCAAGCGCTTGCGTAATTAGGAGCAGCCATGTAGGCGCGTCCCGTTCCGGGACGTACCGGCTCGGGCGGCATCGCAGGATTATGTGGATCGGCAGTTTGCACCGCTGCTTCAAGCACACGGGCTTGTCCGTACTTCCAAGGTCCGCGTTGGTCTGCCGGAGAACGATGGCAGTCCTGGCACTGCATCTGTACCGGCTGTGAGTTCGGCCCAAGCAAGCCGGCGCGCATGTGTACCACGTGATTCAGCTTGATCGTTCCGGGATCGCGTACATCCCCGCGGAGAGGAGCAAATTCAGGATGCTTTGAGTTGAAGTTGTAGACAGCAATCTGATAGTGCGGCGAACCACTCTTGATCTTGAGATCGCCGTGACATTGGACGCAGTCTTCGTCTTTGGCTTGGCGCAAATGTTGCGAGCCAACATGCTCGGTGTGGCAGGATGCGCAGGTGGGGGTGAACGTCTGTAAAGATTGATGTGCAGGAGCCTGATGGCAATTAAGGCAAGCCTGATCGCTGACGTGCTTGCGGAATCCCACACTGATGAAACCAGCTTTGAGCGTTGGCGCGTGGCAAATGTCGCAACGTTTGCCGGTGAACGAATGTACTGATGAAAGGGGACCGCTGGAGTAGGGTTCCGCATTTCGCCGCATTGCATAGCCGAGAAGCCAAATAATGGCCAGCGCAGGAACAGCAGCCATCAATCCGGCTCGAAGCAATCGCCACCGCCCCCACCGCTGGAAGTAGTGGAAGTCATGTCGCTGTCCGAGGCTCTTGGCTGTGCGTTTGCGGGCCATGTTTCAGTATCAGTAAGTCAGAGCGATCACCGCATGAATTGCTCCCATAACAAGCAGAGCTAATGACAAAGGCGCGTGGATGAATAACCAGCCGTGGAGTATGCGATGAAGCACGATCTGATGGTCGAGCTGCCGTTTTTCCTCACAAATGATCTCAAGATCGGCGATCACTGGATGGATCTCTTCAGGCAGAAGCGTCTTCAAATTTGCAAACTTCGCCACAGAGGTTGAGCGATCGGCAATTGCACGGCCCTTTCCTCCTGACTGCTCCAGAAAAGGCCGGAGCTCGTTGTCGTAAAAGCGCGTCAATTCATTGCGAACATCCTCTTCCATCTGTACCAGCGTGACGATCACGCCACCGGCG
The DNA here is from genome assembly GCA_003225175.1 of Acidobacteriota bacterium. NCBI lineage: Bacteria > Pseudomonadati > Acidobacteriota > Acidobacteriota bacterium. The sequence continues at coordinate 63,258 of QIBA01000049.1, read as the reverse complement.
TCTTCCGCTGCATTAGTCACCGCGCTCGCGCTCATCGAGACACCGGTGACTTCCGCGACCTTAACGTCAGCCTCGTCCAAAAGCTGTCCACGAATGACTGGAATCTCGGCGTAGATGGTCTCGTAAGGAACTTGTTTGCTCATCATCTTTGGCAAGTAATGTTGAAGAATTGCGCCAATAATTCCGCTGATGATGACGATTGTGAAGATCACCATCATCCACCAGGTAAGTGCGCCCTTACCGAAAGAAAAGCCCGAATGCAGGAAAATGATTGGATAACTGATCAACCCTAGCCACAGATGGCTACGCATCCAGGTGGAGGTGCGTCCCATGCGCCAGACAGGAAATCGCTTACGCAGGCTGAGCAGTCCGGCGAAGACCATGAAGCCGAAGCCAACGATCCCATAGAAAATGCCGATGATCGTCCCACCGCGCGCTCCGCCAATGGTGAAGTGCGCGTATGGGATATAGATCGCGACACCCACTGCTGCTCCGATCACGCTTCCCCAGAACCACTGTCGATGTGTCTGATCGATGATCATCGGCGCTACCTTCTGTCCATCATTCCCGGAGCCATGCTGTAAGGGACGGCTTCAACCTTCTTTCCGCCCAGCATCTGGCCGAAGAACTCCGGAGGATTAACGCGGTGCGCCGCATCATGGGGGCACGCATAAACGCAGCTCGGCTCAGGATGGTCGTAGCAGAGGTTGCACGAAGTCGCTTTCTTGATCGTAGCTTTGTAGCCGCTGCTTCCCGCCGGTGCAGGGAATTCATGCAGATTAATATTGCCGTAGGGACAGTTATTGGCACATAGTCCACAGCCTACACACCAATCCTCAATGATTACTTCAAGTGAATTGCGACGCCGAATCGATCCTACGGGACAGCCAATCATGCAGAGTGGATCGCGACACTGGCGGCACGAGGTTGCAACCAGATAATTCTCGAATCGCAGACCATCGCGAATCAGGCGGGTAATTCCATCATGCGCGTCGGCGCATGCTTTCACGCACTGATCGCAGCGCGTGCAGCGATCCAGATCGAGCACGAGCAGGCTCTGCGCGTCTATGAGCCCCTGCTTGAGGAAGTCGTCTACAGGCACACTCTGCAGGTTGCGCATGCGGGTGCGATTTTCTTCGATGCGGTCGCGGGCCACGGTCTCCAGGCTGGCTCGCACCTGTGGGAAGCGGCCGAGCATCTCGCGAAAATCTTCGCGATGAATTTTCACGACCTCAACGTGGTCGAGGGCAGTACAAGTCGCGGTACGGCGGCCTTCATCCGACAGCAATCCAATTTCGCCGAAATAGCTCCCGCGGGCGAGATACGAAAGGACGAGCTCGCCGCCCGGGTGATCCTCACTCACCTTGATGAAACCTATGCGAGCTAAGTAGAAACTGTCAGCTGGATCGCCTTGACGGCAGATAACTTGCCCAGGAGCGAAGCGTTGCAATTCAACGCGATCACGAAGATGCTCGATGAAGTCCTGTGTGAGCGACGCAAAGACGGGGACACTCTTTAGGTGGGTTTCAAGAGCGCGGACACGATAATTGGCGTCGAGCTTGGCGCGGAAGGTTTTGTTTTTCTGAAGAACATCCAGAACATTGCGCAGCATCTCCAGACAAACTACGTCCTCTGCCGCTACCACCGTCGCGCTGCGCGGATAAAAATTCATGCACGTCATCTCACCGAACAAATCGCCAGTATGAAGCTTTGCTACGGGATGGTCGTATTCGAGGTCGACCGGTGCGTCGATGTAAATGAATTTGCGTGACGTGTTTTCTTCTTCGCGTTGATGCTCCTTGCGGGGCTTCAACTTGCTTGCGAGCTTACTGAGAAATCCTTGCTGTGATCCTTCGGTGTCGACGTGGGCGCGAGGAGTGGAGATGAAGATGTCTACCGTGCCCTCTACGAGGTAGAACGCGGTGGAGCCGTAGTCGCCTTCGCGGCAGATGACCTCGCCTTTCCTATACACACGCTTGACGACCGCGCCTTTGTTTAATTCGAGGAATGTGCCGGAGACCCCTTTGAACACCGGCAAGTCCAGCAACTCTTGGGCCTCAACCGAAAGTCCGCTTAGCGCCGCGCCTTGTTCAAGCTTCTGCCCCAGGACTTTCTTATTTGTCAGAGCTCCCGTTGGGCAAGACACCATGCATTCGCCGCAGGAGACACAGGAAGAGCCTCCCATCGGCAAGTCAGCGTCAAATGAGATCGCAGTAGCGTAGCCCTTTCCTTGGCGAGCGATCACGAAGTTGTGGCGAATTTCTGAGCATCCCCGGATGCAGCGATCACACAGTATGCAAGCGGAGTGATCCACGAGGATGCTCAGAGAGGATTCATCTTTCTGATGCGAGGGAATCAGTCGCTTGGCGAAACGTGATGTGCCGACGCTATAGCTCTTGGCGAGTGTCTCAAGTTCGCAATCGCCCGACTGCTGTTCGCGCGCACAGGGTGATGGATGATCGGCCATCAGCAGTTCGACCAAGGTCTTGCGTGCGGCTTTGACCTTCTCGCTGTTGGTCTTCACCACCATGTTGTTCTCGGCTTCGCGGATGCATGCAGCGGCGTAGACACGAGCGCCAACATCGACAACGCAAACGCGGCAAACGCCGACAGGAGTCTCGTTCTGCTGGTGGCAAAGCGTTGGAATGGGAATGCCGTTGATGCGAGCGGCGTCGAAGATAGTGGTGCCGCCGGGAACAGTAACCTTCTGGTCGTCAATAGTGAGCGTGATCTCTTTCGCCGACGGCATCAAGAGCCTCCGATCCGGCAGACGCCCGCGCGACATTCCTTCTCCTTGACGTGCGCTTCAACTTCATCGCGAAAGTGCCTCATCACCGACTGAATAGGAGCAGGCACGATTTGCCCGAGGCCGCAGATCGAGGTCAGAGACAAGGCCTGGCTGAGCTCTTCGAGAGCTTGAAGATCAGTGGAATTTTGTTTGCCTTGCGTCCAGTTCGTAAGCATATCGACCAGTTTTTGCGAACCCACGCGACAGGGAACACACTTGCCGCAGGATTCGTTGCGGTAAAACTTCACCGCGTTCAATGCCATGTCGAGCATGCAGGCTTCATTTGAACAAACAACGATAGCCCCCGATCCCACCATGGAACTGACCGGCGGCTTAGACATCGTGTCCCAGTCGAGCGGGAGATTCAACATCGAAGCCGGCAAGTATCCCGAGGAAGGTCCTGATGGAGCGAAGGCCTTGATAGTTTTTCCGGGGAGCGGACCGCCGGCGTGGCCGTTGATCAGTTCGTCGTAAGTGATACCCATGGGCACTTCGAAGACGCCGGGATTGCGCACTTCGCCGCTGATACCGACGAACTTGATGCCCGGAGACCCTTTACGACCGTAGTTCTTAAACCAGTCCACACCTCGCGCGAGGATTACCGTTGCCAGCGCGAACGTTTCCACATTGTTCAGCGCTGTGGGTTTATGCCAAAGGCCTTGGTAAACAGGAAATGGAGGCTTGTTACGAGGTTCGGAGCGCTTGCCTTCAATGGCTTCAATAAGCGCAGTCTCTTCTCCGCAAATATATCCCCCAGGGCTTACGAAGATGCTGAGATCGAAATCCAAATCCGTACCAAGGATGTTCTTGCCCAGAAGCCCATCTTTATAACAAGCATCGATCTCGTCCTGGCAGGCGTCTTTCGGATGCTCGTACTCGTGTCGGATGTAGAGAATGCCTTTGTTCGCGCCGGTAACGAGACCGCAAATGATCATCCCTTCGATGAGCAAATGCGGCAGGTGCTGCATGATGAAGCGATCCTTGATCGTTCCCGGCTCGCTCTCATCGGCGTTGCAGATTACGTACTTTTCATTGTCGGTACAATTGCGGACTATCTCCCATTTGTTTCCGGTGGGGAATCCGGCTCCGCCCATACCGCGCAAGCCGCTCGCTTTCAGTTGCGAGATGACCCCGGCGAAGTCTCCGGTTTGAACCAGGCTATACAGAACGCGATACTTCGGAGTGCCGACGTAAGGATCGGAATGGAGCTCCTGGCGCAGCCGTTCAGGACGTGTGTGCGGCAAAGGTTCGCCGCTTAAGTTGCGTGCAACAGCATCGGCGACGCGGTCGCTAGTGATGTTGTCGTAAATCTGCTCTTCGGTTTTGCTGGAGATCAGAACGGCTGGAGCGCCGTCGCAGCGACCGAGGCAGGAGATCTCGCGGATGCTGCAATCAGCTGCAGGGCGTCCGTACAGCCGATCCTGGATCTGTCGCTTAAGAACGTTTGCGCCACGAAGGTGGCATGACATATCGGTGCAAACGCGGACATCGACACGCGCCGGAGCCGTGAGGTGGAAGTGTGGGTAAAAACTGGCAACAGCATGAATTTCCCGAACATGCATCGACCGAGAATCAGCGATTGCCTGAAGCTTATCGACAGGCAGATAACCAAACTCCCGCTGAACCGCTTTCAGATCCTCAAAGATTCCCTCCGTGTTGTGTGCAGCCGGGCTGGGTTGGGCCAATGAAGTACCGGGAATCGCCACAGGGATACCTTGGACCCGCTCAGGAACACGTCCGGGGGAAGTGGAAAAACCAACAAGTTCTTCGCGAAGTCAGAGGCGGACTATAACAAAGAGCAGTGCACGGGTAAAGAATTGATTTGAAATCCGCGGTCGAGCAGCTGTGAATCGCTTTCTCGGTTTCTGAATTGATTTCTATACTTTGGGGGCGTATAAGGTCTCACGCCTTTAAAACATTTCCCCCCTGGGTATCGAATACTCACAAATGAATCGACGGCTGTGCTGTTGCTCGAATGCTCGCTCCACTGCTGTTGTTCGAATCTGCGCGGTATTGTCATTCTTGTTTCCGCATTCATCTCAAGCTGCCGATAAGCCCAACTTTCTGCAGCCAGTTTCGGCAGCAGAGGCGCGGTACGTGGGACCTGGCTCGTGCAGTGCAACGGCCTGCCATGGATCCGTTCAGGCACGACAGCAGACTAAGGTTTTGCAGAATGAGTACAGCACTTGGGTGCTTCAGGATAAGCACGCCAAAGCCTGGAATGTGCTGAATAACTCTGTTTCCCAACGCATCGCAAAGATTCTCGGCCCAGGGAGCCTCGGGGCAGCCGATGCGGCCCACGCGCCGAAATGTCTTGTTTGCCATGCTCTTTACGCGAGCAACGCTGAAAAGGCCCGCGAGTTCGACATCAATGATGGCGTGAGTTGTGAAAGCTGCCACGGACCGTCATCACAATGGCTTGGACCGCACACTGCTCGTGATTGGGCGCATGAGAAATCCGTCGCGATGGGCATGTTCGACACTAAAAATCTGCGGTTGCGCACGGAAAAATGCCTCACCTGCCATCTGGGAACCGCCGAAAAATACGTGGATCACGAGATGATCGCTGCGGGTCACCCCGACTTGGTCTTCGAACTCGACTCCTTCCAAGCTGTGGAACCGGTTCATTGGGTAGAAAAGATCCCGGGACATGCTGAGCAAGCCGACAAAGACCCATTGTTAGGGGTGCGTCAATGGAGCGTGGGCCAGGCAGTTCAGCTTCAGGAAAGCATGAATCGGTTGGCTCGCCGCGCGAAGGGAACTGAGGGTAAGAAGGGCTTGGTCTGGCCTGAGTACGCCGAACTCGACTGCTTTGCCTGCCACCATAGCCTAACTCCCTCGGACGAAAGCTGGCGCTTGCGCAGCGTGACGGAGAACCCCCGAGGAGGCCGAGGATACTACCAGACTCGCCGTGCGGGCGATCCGGCATACAACTTGTCGCGCGTAGTTGTATTCCAGCATGTGGCGAACGAGGTTGACGCCGGCACCTCAAGAGAACTTCAGAACACAATGAAGAAGCTCGCCGCGCTGGTCAGTTCGCTTCAGCCCAGCCGCGAGGATATCGAGCAGCTGTCGAACCAGGCTGCGAATCTCGCCGGTAGGTTAGCCGACGAGCTGCGCACAGCCTCCTTCGACCGCGAGAAGACGGCGCGACTTCTGCGGGCTATTTCGGGCGATGCCGACTACATCTCCGATCAGGGAGAGCGCGCTGCAGAACAAGCTGCAATGGCGCTGGATTCGATTTATATCGCCTACGCCAAAGCCGGTGGAAGCAGCGGCGGGGAGGCTCGAGCGGCCATCAACGGGCTCTTCCAGCAGCTGGAGAACCCGTCAGCCTACAACGCTTCCAAGTTTGCGGCGGCAATGAAAAGGCTGAACTCAGCCGTGCGGTAAGCTGCAGGCAAAGAATGGTCCATCAGCAGCGTAGAGACACAGCCTCTCTACAATGCACAATATTGCGACGATGGCTACGCTCACTTCCCAAATGTTCTCGATTTCAACAGCAATCCTCGGCTGACACTTCCTCTGCAATGACAGATAATCTCCTGCAGTGACCGAAGCCTCGACGCCCCTTATGCGGCAGTATGCCGCGATCAAGAAACAGCATCCCAACGCGCTGCTCTTCTTCCGGCTGGGCGATTTTTACGAACTTTTCTTTGACGACGCGGTAGTGGCATCGCGGGAACTCCAGATCACGCTCACATCTCGCAACAAAGAGAAGGATGTGGCGGTTCCCATGTGCGGTGTTCCGTATCACGCCGCTGAGGGATACCTGGCGAAATTACTGCGCAAGGGATTTCGCGTTGCTGTCTGCGAGCAGATGGAGAATCCCAAAGCCGCCAAGAAGATTGTTCGGCGAGAGGTCACGCGTGTCCTTACGCCGGGGACAAGCACCGACGCGAGTTTGCCCTCGGAAGAAAACAACTTCCTGGCAGCGATCGCGGAGCTTGGGGACCGGGCTGGGGTCGCCGCTCTGGATCTGTCGACCGGAGAATTTCGAGCTACCGAATTTGCGCTGCAGGACCGTGCGCGCCTGATCGAAGAACTCGGGCACATGCGTCCGAGGGAAGTACTCTATCCCGCGGCTCTTCCTCTGTTTGCTACCGCCGACAGCAGCTTTTACGCGTTCTCGGAGAGTCGCAGATTCACTGAAACGCCGGTGGAAGACTGGGCCTTTTCGCCCGACTACGCTATTCCTCTACTCGAGAACCAATTTGGCGTGCTCTCACTCGAGGGCTTCGGACTAGCTACGCGCCCGGCGGCAGCAACAGCAGCCGGAGCCATACTACATTACGTTCGCAGCACGCAGCGGGGCACGCTCGAGCACGTTGATCGTATAGGCTTCTACGACCGGCAAGATTGTTTGGTGCTGGACGCTGTTACGGTTCGCAATCTGGAGCTGGTTGAACCGCTGTTCTCCGGCACCGGGTCGGAAGTGACACTCTTTCGCACCCTCGATGCGACGCTCACGCCCATGGGAAAGCGGCTGCTTCGCTCGTGGCTACTGCGTCCGTCAATCGACTTGCCGCAAATTCTGGCGCGGCAAGATGCAGTGGCAGAAGCCGTTGGTACCACGATTTACCGCGAAGAGCTTCGTCGCAAGCTGGAAGGCGTGCTCGATCTGGAACGTCTGCTGAGTCGGATGACGCTGGAGACCGCAAACGCACGCGATTTGCTTGCCTTGGCAGCTTCATTCGGGCATCTTCCGGAGATAAAACTTGGCCTCGACCACCTTAATGCGGCGCGCCTGCAACAATTGAACATCCTTATCGACCCTCTAGCGGATGTGTGCGAGCGCATTGACCGATCGATCGTTACCGAACCACCTCTATCCCTCAGCGATGGCGGGGTGATTCGGAGCGGCGTTGACGCAGAGCTGGATGAGCTCCGCGATCTGAGCCGTAACAGCAAGCAGTACATTGCGCAAATTGAAGAACGAGAGCGTCAACGCACAGGCATCAATTCGCTGAAGATTAAGTTCAATTCAATCTTCGGCTACTACCTTGAGGTTACCAAGCCCAATTTGCATCTGGTTCCTGCCGATTTTGAACGGAAGCAGACGCTCGTAAACGCCGAGCGGTTTACTACGCCGGAGTTGAAGCAATATGAAAGCAAAGTGCTTGAGGCCGAAGAGAAGATCGTTGAGATCGAGCGCCGTTTGTTTAGCGAGTTGCGTGCGGCGATCGCAGGCGAAGCGAAGCGGATCCGGCAAACGTCGCTTGCTCTGGCTGAGACGGATGTCCTTCTCGCTCTGGCAAACATCGCGGCCGAGCGTGCGTATGCTCGTCCCACGCTGGATGACTCTGGCGTCATCGAACTGGTGGAAGCGCGTCATCCCGTCGTCGAGCAACAGGTCATGACGGGGGCTGAGCGTTTCGTACCTAACGACTTGTTATTGAATCCCGAATCGGAACTAATTGTCCTGCTCACCGGTCCAAATATGGGAGGGAAGTCTACGTACCTGCGGCAAACGGCGCTGATCGTCATCATGGCGCAGATGGGATCATTCGTTCCTGCGCGTGCTGCCCGCATCGGCATCGCTGATCGCATCTTCACGCGCATCGGGGCGAGTGACAATCTTGCGCGTGGCCGATCGACGTTTATGGTCGAGATGACCGAAACCGCAGCCATTCTCAACACTGCAACTCCGAAATCGCTCGTACTGCTCGATGAAATGGGACGCGGCACTGCTACCTACGACGGACTTGCCCTGGCATGGGCAACGCTGGAATATCTTCATTCCGTTACGCGAGCGAAAACGCTCTTCGCGACTCACTACCACGAACTTACGGCGCTAGGAGAGGAACTGCCATTGGTGAAAAACTACCGCGTCTCCATTAAAGAGATCCCGGGTGGAATCATCTTTCTGCGCAAAGTTGAGCCCGGCGCTGCTGACAAGAGTTATGGAATCGAAGTCGCGAAGCTCGCCGGATTGCCGATCGATGTCATTCGCCGAGCCAGGGAAGTGCTGATCCAGCATGAAGGCCAGGAGCGACAGTCAGTACGACAGTTTGAAGGAAAAGAACCCCAGCAACCTTCTTCTGTTCAGCTTGCCATCTTTACACCGCTCTCGCAGCAGATCGTCGATCGCTTGAAAGAGGTGGACGTGAATCATCTAACTCCAATTGAGGCCCTTACGCTTCTGGATGAATTGAAGAAGCAACTTGATTGACTAGTGCAGTTCTAGCTGCCCTGCCATAGCCGAAAGCCGAGAGGCTGTCTTACACTCGACGTACGACATGAGAGCCTCCTCACTCCCGCTACGCCATCGTGTTGGACAATTGCTGATTATGGGCCTCGAGGGGCCCGAAGTCTCTCCCGCTACGGGACGGTTGCTCACGAGCATGCATCCTGGCGGCGTCATTCTCTTCGCCCGCAACATTCAATCACCGCATCAGTGCGCGCAATTGCTGCGCATCTGCCAGACGGCAGTCAACACACCGCTCTTTCGCTGCGTGGACCTCGAAGGCGGCACTGTCGATCGCCTGCGCAATATCATTGCACCCGCGCCGTCGGCGGCAGATGTCTTCCGCACTGACTCGGAGAAGCTGTTCGAAAAGCACGGCCGGATTATAGGCGAAGAGGTTCGAGCGCTCGGTTTTAACGTGGACTTTGCTCCAGTCTTTGACCTCGATCTCCCCGAAGCACGTCATGTGCTCACTTCAAGAACGGTTTCCGATAATCCCAAGAGTGTGATTCGGTATGCGCAGCAATTCCTGAAGGGTCTAACATCGGCAAAGGTTCTCGGCTGTGGCAAGCACTTTCCCGGATTGGGAGGCGCTGATCTGGATACGCACAGGGAGCTACCAGCGATTCAGCGCAGATGGGATCAACTCTGGTCAGAGGATCTCCGGCCTTACCACGAGTTGAGCAAGGCTGTTCCCTTCGTCATGGTTGCTCATGCGACTTATCCAAGAGCGTCGAAGCAGGATCCAAAGACGCCTGCTTCCTTGTCGCGCGCGTGGATAACTGACGTGCTGAAAAAAAAGATCGGGTATCGCGGCCTGGTGATCTCTGACGATCTCGAGATGGGTGGAGTGCTGGCTGCGGCGTCAATGGAAGATGCTGCTCTTGGGACGTTACGAGCTGGAGCAGATATCTTCCTCGTCTGTCAGAAGGAAGAATTTGTTTGGCGCTGTTATGAAGCCGTCTTGCAGGAGGCTGAGCGAGATCGTAAATTTGCCGACGTCGTGACGCGAGCTGCAGATCGAGTGCTGCGCCTCAAAACATCGAATAAGGCACTGAAGCAGACGATGGCAATGGAGCCCACCTCCACTGAGATCGAGAATCTGAAGGCGAAGATGCACAACTTCGCGCACGAGGTCGAGAGGGAGTCGGCCGCAGGCTGGCTATGATCGTTGCTGGTGTGATGAGCGGCACCTCGGCCGATGGCATTGACGTTGCGCTTGTCCGAATTGCGGGAAAGGAACGAACGCTCCGCTTAAGGCTGCTTGCGCATGAGCATTTCGCTTATCCCAATGTGGTACGGCGAGCGGTGCTCGCTGCTATGAATGCGCGTTCTGCGCGCGTTGCTGATCTTGCACGGATGAATTTCTTGCTGGGCGAGCTGTATGCCGAGGCTGTAGCGAAAGCTGTGGACAATCAAAAAATTGAAGTCCAGGTGGTTGGCTGCCATGGCCAGACTCTCTATCACCAAGGTGCGCCCACGGCTTTTCTTGGACGACTGATCTCGACGACGTGGCAGACTGGCGAAGGAGCAATTCTGGCAGCTCGTCTCGGAGTCCCAGTCGTCTCCGATTTCCGCCCCGGGGACATGGCTGTCGGAGGCAACGGAGCACCGCTGGTTCCTTTGCTCGATGTCGCCTACTACAGTGATACCAGGAAGCTCCGGGTACTTCAGAATCTTGGGGGCATCGGGAATCTCACCATTATCCCTAGGGGAAGCCATCTTGGGAAAATGGAGCAGGTCATCGGGTTTGATACTGGTCCGGGAAACATGGTGATTGATGCTTGCGCGCAGAAGCTCTTCAGGAAAGCCTATGACGCTAACGGCGCGCTTGCAGCTAAAGGCATGGTTATCCAGCGCGCGCTAGCTCGTGGTCTAGAGCACCCTTTTTTTCGCCGCAGGCCACCTAAGAGCGCAGGACGCGAGGAATTCGGACGCGAATTCGTCGCCCAATTTCTTCGCTGGTGTGGGACGCGAGCAGACAGGTTCGATATTCTAGCAACGGCGACTGCCCTGACAGCAGCATCAATCGGTGATTCATTGCGAAGGACGCTGTCTACATTTCATGCGGAGCACTCGCTTGGCGGCAAGCGTGAGTACGTCGCCAGCGGCGGTGGCGTACAGAACAAAACACTGATGCGCATGATCTCGGAACAGGTTAGGCCGCTCGGCTTTCGTGTGCTCACCTCCGATGACTTGGGTTTACCAAGCCAGGCGAAGGAAGCTGTCGCATTCGCGTTGCTCGCCTATCAAACATGGAACCGACAGCCAGGAAATGTGCCCAGTGCAACTGGGGCGAACCGACGCGCAGTTTTGGGCAAGATCAGTTATCCATGAGTTTTAGTTCACAGCTCAAGTTGGCGAAACGCCACATCGTCTTCGTATTGCTCGTCCTACTGCTCCTGGTTGGCTGCTCCCGCAGTCGTGCCGATCCCAACACAATTACTCTTCTCATTGAGTCCAGTCCGGCGAATCTTGATCCACGCATTGGTACCGATGCCCAATCGGAGCGCATCGACGAATTGTTGTTCGATTCGCTCGTGCGCAAAGACGAGCACTTCAATTTGAAGCCATGGGTCGCTGAAAGTTGGGAGACTCGCGATCCGCTGACATATGTCTTTCACTTGCGAAAGGGGATTCGCTTTCACGATGGCCGCGCGCTTAGGGCCAGAGATGTGAAGTGGAGCATTGACTCGATGACCGATGGAACAGTCGTCAGCTCTAAAACAGCTACTACGAGCTATCAGCACATCGCGAGCATCGAGGCATCCGACGACCAGACGGTGATTTTCCACATGCAGGAGCCCGATTCGGGACTTCCATGGAATTTGTCCGATGGCGCCATCGGAATTGTTCCCTATGGTAGCGACAAGAGCTTTAATCAGCATCTCGTCGGCAGTGGGCCATTCAAGTTAGTAAAGAATGAGCAGGACAATGAAGTGGTGATCGTCCGCAACGATGACTATTGGGCAGACAAGCCCAAAGTGGAACGTGTTCGCTTTGCTGTCGTGCCAGACACGACCACTCGCGCCCTCGAATTGCGAAAGGGAAGCGCTGATGTTGAGGTCAATGCGCTTACCGCAGATATGGTTCGATCGTTGCGAGCAGATCGAAGTCTGGTGGTCGAGCAAGCTCCAGGAACATCTGTGCAGTACCTGGCTTTTAATCTTCGCGATCCGATACTGAGCGATATCCGCGTGCGCCAGGCAATTGCTTACGCAATTGATGTGCAACCGATCATCGATTACCTGTGGCGTGGCACAGTGCGACCGGTCGCAAGTGTGATTCCTGCGGTGCATTGGGCGTACGACGATACCCTGCATGGCTATCAACGGGACGTGCGTAAGGCGAAAGATTTATTGCAGCAGGCAGGTTACTCGACTGAGGCTGGCAAGCGCCTGCATCTGATCATGAAGACCTCGACCGAAGAGACGAGTCGCTTGCTGGCCGTGATCCTGCAAGAGCAGTTGCTTGACGTCGGGATCGATCTCGACGTACGAACTTTTGAATTCGCCACGTTCTATGCTGACGTCGTGAAGGGCGCGTTTCAGATGTATACGTTGCGCTGGGTCGGAGGAGCCAACCAGGACCCAGAGATATTCGAGTACATCCTGGACAGCAAGAGCTTCGCGCCGCGTCGCGCTAACCGCAGCTACTACTCGAATCCCCAAGTGGATGCGTGGATAGAACAGGCCCGCATCGAACTCAATCAGGAAAAGCGCAAGGAAATTTACGCAAGAATCCAACAACAAGTATTGCGCGACTTGCCTTCGCTAAATCTGTGGTCGCTGGATAATGTAGTCGTGCACACTGCGAGAGTGAAGAATCTAAGTCCAGATCCGGCGGGGAACTACGATTTCCTGCGTGAGGTAGAGATTGCCGAATGAGTTCGTCTTGAGTGTCGATCGCGCGAACTGAACCTCAAATTTTTCCCCTGTTATCCTGACGAGTGCAAATTCTGTTTATAGGCGACGTCTTCGGAAGTCCAGGACGCAAGATTGTGCGCGAGCATGTGCACCATCTGGTCGAGAGCAATAAAGCCGAGTTGTTGATAATCAATGTTGAGAATGCCGCCGGCGGTTTTGGTGTAACGCCGGCGATTTGTGAAGAATTCTTCGAGCTCGGTGCGGACGTGCTCACTACCGGGAATCACGTGTGGGATAAGAAAGAGATCGGAGATTATCTCAATGCAGGAACGAAGAATGGCAACTCCGCTGCACGACGTGTGCTGCGTCCAGCAAATTATCCCGCGACCGTTCCCGGCAGCGGACACTACGAGGGAATGACGCGCGGCGGCGTGCCTTACGCCGTAATGAACCTGCAAGGACGCGTTTTCATGGTTCAAAACGATTGTCCATTCCGCACTGCGGACCGACTGCTCGAACAAACCAACGCCAAGGTCATTGTTGTGGATATGCACGCCGAGGCTACTTCGGAGAAGGTCGCCATGGGCTGGTATCTCGACGGACGCGTTACGGCGGTCCTCGGTACCCACACGCACGTTGCCACAGCAGACACACGCGTATTGCCCAATGGGACCGCCTATCAGACCGATGTCGGCATGAGCGGTCCGCATGACAGCGTGATTGGGGTAGAGAAAGAACAAGTGCTGGCGCGATTCCTCACCAGCATGCCCAACCGTTTCGATGCTGCTCGCGGCGATGTTCGCCTTAACGGCGTGCTCATCGATTGCGATCCGCAAACGGGCCGAGCTCACAGCGTTCAGCGGATCGCTTTAGGCCAATGAGAACCACTCTTCGAGCAAGCTGACTAGACGCCACAACTATTCAGCTGAGGACGACCGACGGTCTTGCCCCGAAGTCACCCCTTTTGCACGGAACAGCGAAATTAACAGTGAATTTTGTGCAGTCGGCTATTGTGAACGACGGACGATTTCTCCCAAGCACCCTGCTCCCAACGGTGTAAAAGAAACGCAGCATTCCGTCGGTCGTTCCGGAACAGTGAATAACAATGAATAAGCAGTGAATTTGAAATTCCGCAGTCCGTTGCTCGCATGGATTGCCTGACCCATCGGTTTACCTACGCCGCACAGGTCGGAATGCGGACCGACGGATTTTCCTTGCACTGCAAAATGGCCTCATGATAGCAGCGAACATAGTTCGCCACTGACAATAGCGTGCAACCTGGCGACCATGGCTCATAAATCGCCATAATCAATCAGCTGGATGCCACGCATGCGAAGTAGTTCGAGAATTTCCGGAGAGGTGAGGAGTTCAAGTTCGGTTGTGCGCGACTGTTTGAGCTCGGTGCTCGATTCCATGAGGGCGCGATCGTTATATCCAGGATGGGTTACGAGTTCCCATATACCTTCCGGCATTGACTCAATCAGGCGCGTCAGCAACTGGCGGTTGAGCAGCCCTGTAACTGCAATTCCGATGGTGCCGTCGGTTGTTTTCATTCCGTACTGGTTCACTGTGCTGCGGAATTGCGAGTGAAGCGCGCGTAGCACGGTTACCTGAGCAGAGCGATTCCATGAACGCAAGCTGGAGCTCTTGTGAGTGGCTGCCACGGACCAGGTCGGCTCAAACGGGTTACGAACCGCATCCACCCCATGCTCGCGCGCCGCTTGCAGTACTCCGCGCAAAACCAGAGGAAGGATGTGCGAATGCATATGACAGTCCACGTGAGACAGCACAAGTCCACGTGCCTGCAGGCGTTCGATCTGTGCCGACGCCTCGTCATGCACGTCCGTCTGCCGCACTCGTCCGGCAACCGATGCAATCGCTAATTGAGGAATGCCTCTTCGAAAGCTTGCGCCATGTCCGTTCCAGGAATCGATGAGCGTTGAAACTTTCTGCGGCTCGGAGAATGGCCTGCCATCTACGAGGACAATGTGGCATCCGGTCCGCAGGGAGGGATTCTGCTTTGCGATCGAGATGGCGTCGTCGGTTGCACTCTCGTTCGCCATGACCGTCGCCGACGTCACTAGCCCAGCACGATGAGCTTCCGAGATCGCGCGATTCACGCCGGCAGTCATGCCGAAGTCGTCGGCGTTAATGATCAAGCGACGCATGAGGATTCAAGTCTAGCAATTGCACGACTCATCCGCGTCCAGCGTCAAAAAGGCTCCGGCCTTCGTCGAAACGAAGGCCGGGATTGGGGGAGGGCAGGCTGGTTACGAGTTGACGACGCTTGCTGGTTCCTCGGTTCTCGTTGCAGCGTCTCCTTCACCGAGGTAAAACTTAATTTTTTCGAGGAGGGCAGGAAAGAGATCTTCTTTCGGAAGACAGGCGTTCACGTCTTTTCCGCCATCCACCGGACCGTAGCCGGTGACGATGATCACGGGAGTGTTTGGGCTCTTCTCGCGGATCCGATGCGCCAGTTCGACGCCATTCATCCCGTCCATACGGAAGTCCGTGACCAGGATGTCGAAGTCCTGCTGACTGAATTTTTCCAAGGCTTCCTTTGCACTGTAGGCGCTCACCGCCTTATACCCTTGCATCTCGAGAATCTCGCAACTCAAGCGAGCCAGCACTTCATGATCGTCGACAAAGAGGATGGCTTTCATGCCCAACGCACCTTTCCGTGGATTTCCTTGCTTTTAACGCCGACGTCTGCGGTGATAGCGACCTAAGCGCGAGCACCTGGGGGATAGAAAAGCGATACTAGAATTCCATTCGCATTAGTTGCCGGAGGTGAGCAGAAGGATGCCTGGAGTAGTAGATCCAGCTGCAAGGTCCCGATTTTCCACTGCGACCCTCGTTTTCAAGCTTTTCCAACGTGATAAAATCTGTAAAATCCACCCCCGGAGAAACAGGTGCAAGCAATCCTTGCGCTGGAAGATGGCCGCATCTTCCGAGGCAAAGGCTACGGAGCAAAAGCAGAGTGCTACGGGGAAGTCGTTTTTAATACCTCTCTTACCGGCTACCAGGAAATCTTCACCGATCCATCCTACGCCGGGCAGATTGTAGTACTCACCAACCCGCAAATCGGCAACTACGGCACGAATCCCGAAGACAACGAAGCTGTTCGACCCTTCATTGAAGGGCTGGTCGTTCGCGAATTTTCGCCAATCAGCTCGAACTGGCGCTCCCAGCAGGCTGCAGACGAGTACCTGGAACGCTTCAATATTCCGGTCATTGCCGACGTTGATTCGCGAGCTCTAGTTCGACACTTGCGAACGCACGGGGTGATGCGGGGAGTGGTCTCGCTGATCGAGTCGGATCCGGACAAGCTCGTGGCTAAGGCTCGTTCCATTCCCAAAATGGACGGCACCGACCTCGCCCGAGTGGTGAGTACTAAGCAGCGTTATTCCTGGAATCAGGGTCCGATCCTGACCTATGCCGGTCAGCCAGTGAAGGAGTTCAGTCCTGAGCACGCGCTGCATGTAGTTGCCTACGACTATGGCATCAAGCAGAACATCCTGCGGATGCTCGTAGACCAAGGCTGCAACGTGACCGTAGTGCCGGCGGAAACCAGCGCAGAAGATGTCCTCGCGCTCAAGCCGGACGGTGTGTTCCTGTCCAACGGTCCAGGCGATCCCGAACCAGTTACATACGCGCATGACAGCATTCGCAAGCTGGCGGGGAAGAC
Organism: Acidobacteriota bacterium; assembly: GCA_003225175.1. Lineage (NCBI taxonomy): Bacteria > Pseudomonadati > Acidobacteriota > Acidobacteriota bacterium. The sequence goes on along the minus strand of QIBA01000049.1, from coordinate 46,729 downwards.
TCCCATTTTCGGAATCTGCCTTGGTCATCAGCTCGTTGGCTTAGCACTCGGAGGAAAAACTTACAAGTTGAAATTTGGACATCATGGCGGAAATCACCCAGTGCGTCAGGAAACTACGGGCAAGATCGAGATCACAGCCCATAACCACAATTTTGCCGTGGATCCTGATTCTCTCAAACAGAGTGAAGTGGAGATGACTCATTTCGATCTGAACGACGGCACACTCGAGGGTATGCGGCACAAGACAATGCCGCTCTTTACCGTGCAGTACCACCCGGAAGCTTCGCCCGGTCCACATGATTCCCATTACTTGTTCGGCGACTTTGTGAAGATGATGCACGAGTGGAAGGGTTGAGACGAAATCAGTTCTGAACGATGCCAAGACGTAACGACATCTCGAAGATCCTCGTGATCGGCTCTGGCCCAATCATCATAGGCCAGTCCGCTGAATTCGATTATTCAGGCACACAGGCTTGCAAGGCGTTGAAGGCGGAGGGCTACGAAGTTGTGCTGGCGAACTCGAATCCAGCGACCATCATGACTGATCCCGAGCTTGCAGATCGGACCTATATTGAACCTCTGACGCGCGAGTACCTGGAAGAAATCATTCGCGTTGAATTCGAGAGAACGACCGGCGGGAAGTTCGCTTTGCTGCCGACTGTCGGTGGACAGACTGCGCTCAATCTTGCGGTGGCGCTTGCCGATGCCGGTATTTTGGACAAGTACGGAGTGGAACTGATCGGCGCGCAGCTGCGCGCGATCAAGATGGCGGAAGACCGGCTGCTGTTCAAAGATGCGATGACGCGCATCGGCCTCGACGTTCCTAAATCCGCTCTCGTCAACAATCTGCGCGATGGGCTCGAGTTCTCGGGAAAAATTGGATTTCCAGTCATTATCCGCCCGTCGTTCACTCTCGGTGGTTCGGGCGGCGGCATTGCCTACAACCGCGAAGAGCTGCTTGAAATCCTTGCACGCGGTCTGGATCTTTCTCCTGTTCATGAGGTCCTGATCGAAGAGTCGGTGCTCGGTTGGAAAGAGTACGAACTCGAGGTGATGCGTGACCTGAGGGACAACGTCATCATCATCTGCTCGATTGAGAACTTCGATCCGATGGGCGTTCACACCGGCGATTCGATCACTGTTGCACCAGCACAAACGCTGACTGATCGCGAATACCAGTGCATGCGCGATGCCGCGATCCGGGTAATTCGCGAGATCGGCGTCGAGACTGGTGGATCGAACATCCAATTCGGCGTTCATCCCGCCACTGGACGGATGGTGGTGATCGAGATGAATCCGCGTGTCTCTCGCTCTTCTGCTCTGGCCTCTAAGGCAACCGGATTCCCGATTGCGAAAATCGCTGCCCGACTCGCTGTCGGCTACACGCTGGATGAAATTCCCAACGACATTACACGTAAGACTCCAGCCTGTTTTGAACCGACGATCGATTATGTAGTAGTAAAGATCCCTAAGTGGCAATTCGAGAAGTTTCCGGGCGCCGAAGAGGGACTCGGGCCACAGATGAAGTCGGTGGGCGAGGCGATGGCAATCGGTCGCACCTTCAAGGAAGCGCTCATGAAGGGAGTTCGCTCGCTGGATACGGGCAAGCGTTCCACAGCCGAGGACATTGAGCCACGGCGATTGATGCAGCGCCTCGTAACTCCACATCCAGAGCGTCTGATGTATCTGCGCTACGCACTGCGAGAAGGACACACGATCAAGGAGCTTGCGCGGATCACCGGCATCGATCCCTGGTTCCTGCACCAGATGAAAGAGATCTCCGATATGCAGAAGGAGATCGAGAAGCATCCAGCCGATTCCGCTCCGCCGCAGATTGTGCGTGAAGCTAAGCGCATGGGTATCTCGGACGCTCGGCTCGCCGATTTGTGGAAGATGGGCGACAGCAAGGGAGCTGCTGAAAAGGTTCGCTATCTGCGTGCCAAAAATGGTCTGAAACCGGTGTTCAAACTTGTAGACACTTGCGCCGCGGAGTTTGAAAGCTACACGCCTTATCTCTACTCGGCTTACGAAGAAGAAGATGAGGCGCCTCCCACGCCGAAGAAGAAGGTTATCATTTTGGGAAGCGGCCCGAACCGGATCGGGCAGGGAATTGAGTTCGATTACTGCTGCTGCCACGCCTCCTTTGCCCTGCGGGACGATGGTTACGAAACCATCATGATCAACTGCAATCCCGAAACGGTGTCGACTGATTATGACACCAGCGATCGGCTCTACTTTGAACCCCTGACACTTGAAGACGTGCTCGCGGTTTACCAACATGAAGCATCCGGCGGAGCTCCAGTCTCGATGATCGTGCAATTCGGCGGGCAGACTCCATTGAATCTCTCGCTTGCGCTGAAAGCCGCTGGAGTGCCAATCATCGGTACCTCGCCAGAGTCGATCGACCTAGCCGAAGATCGCAAGCGCTTTGGGAAGCTCCTCGAAGAACTGGAGATCCCTCAGCCTCCGGGTGCCTTATCCACGAGTGTCGAAGAAGCAGTTGCGGGCGCAAACCGCGTCGGTTATCCGGTTTTGGTTCGTCCTTCGTATGTACTTGGTGGGCGCGCGATGGTCATTGCATACGACGACGCGTCCGTAGTCCGCTACATGAAGGAAGCCGTCGAATATTCGCAAGAGCGTCCGGTGTTGATTGATCATTTCCTCGAAGCCGCTGTGGAAGTTGACGTGGACGCGCTCTCGGACGGCGAAGACGTCGTAGTTGCCGGCATCATGCAGCACATTGAAGAGGCCGGTATTCACTCCGGCGATTCCTCCTGTGTGCTTCCGGCTGTAGATATTCCCAGAAATCTTCTGGACGTGATGCGCGATTACACCTTCCGACTGGCACGCGCGCTGAGAGTGATCGGTCTGATGAATATCCAGTTCGCCATTCAGAGGGACAGGGTGTACGTGCTCGAAGTAAATCCGCGTGCGTCACGCACCGTACCTTTCGTATCGAAGGCAACTGGCATCCCTCTCGCGAAGATCGCTGCCCGGCTCATGACTGGACGCAAGCTGCGAGAGTTCCTGCCTGAGTACATTGAACGGCGTTCCGACCTCGATACCGGCGAATGCTTCTTCGTCAAGAGCCCGGTGTTTCCCTGGACCAAGTTCCCCGGCGTAGACACGGTGCTCGGCCCGGAGATGAAGTCTACTGGAGAAGTAATGGGAGTCGGCAACACCTTTGGGGAAGCCTTCGCCAAAGCCCAGCTTTCCGCAGGACAGACATTGCCCACGAATGGAACCGTTTTCATCAGCGTTGCCGATCGTGATAAAGGCGGTCTCGTCGAGCTTGGACATCGTTTCGCAGAGCTGGGATTCAATATCGTCGCCACGCATGGGACTGCCAGCGTTTTGGAAAATGCCGGTCTCGCAGTAGAACGCGTTTATAAGGTCAAAGAAGGCCGCCCCAATGTAGTCGATCTTATTAAGGGCGACCGCATCCAGCTTGTGGTCAACACTCCGCAGGGCCAGGATCCATGGTTCGATGAGCAGGCGATCCGTCGGGCCGCTGTGACCCATCGTATTCCCACCCTGACCACAATCGCCGCAGCCCGCGCTGCAGCCGAAGGCATCGCTGCTTTACAGCAGGGGCAAGTCTCCGTGCGAGTACTGCAGTACCTGCATGCTGAACGCGCAACCGCAGCACGATAACTTCGAATAACCGGCAGTTCCGGCAACATCGGCATTACGGTTCCGAACTTCTTCCTGATTTTCGTGGGTGATCGCAAATCGCAGCCTCTGCATCAGACTTCTCAGCGGAGGTTGTATGGCCATCATGGAACGTAGACTGAGCGTCACCGACGTTATTCTCATCGCGGGTACTCGCGTGGCATTAGGTATAGGAATTGGTTTGTTGATCTCTGATCGGTTCAATCGCGACCAGCGCAGGGCGGCAGGATTGGCGCTCGTCGGCGTTGGAGCTGCTACCACGATTCCATTGGCGATCAGGGTGATCGGGAAACACGGCGATTTTGAAAGCCTGGATCTGAAGCGGGCTGCTTAAAACCTTCATCTACGCCAGAGGCAGCAAGGAGGTCACATGCCCGACAATCTCAGGATTGGAATTGATGAACTAAGGAAGCGAATGCAGGCAGGAGAAGACATTGTCTTCATCGACACGCGTAATCCGCAAGCGTGGGCGCAGTCTGATGTGATGTTGCCAAAGGCAATTCGCGTCCCTGCGGACGATCTGGATGAGCACATCTACGAAATCCCGAAAGAGAGAACCATCGTTGGCTACTGTACTTGACCGAACGAAGCATCCAGCACCAGTTTGGTGCAGAAGCTTCACGAACGCGGTTTCAAACATGCCTGGGCGCTCCAAGGTGGCTTTGATGCATGGCGAAACGCAGGTTTGCCAGTGGAGTCAAAGATAGAAGCCGCTTAGTTTGCCAACGCAAAGCTAACCAAACGAGCCTGCCCTAATCAATTCGAAAATTTCTCCTGAAACAATGTCCATTTCCGTCCTTCCTGTCCGTTGATAGGGTGAGAGGGCAGAGTAGAACACCCCGAAATGCCCTCCAGGAGAAACGCCATGACGATCAAGAGTCTGTTCTCGCTCCTAAGGCTTCTTTTCCTCATTTCGGGAACTCTCGGGACGAAGCCGCCAGCTACTCCTGCGGAGCTGCAGTCTGCTGTAGCCCTTGCCAAGCTCAAGAGTCTGGCGGGTGAGTGGCGATCTGTCGGACCAAAAGGAGAACATGCGAAGCGGAAATACGAAATTATTTCCGGAGGATCGGCGGTAATGGAACGCTTCTCGAGCGATGCCCTCCCGCCGAACAGCGGTCAGATGATCACGGTCTACTACATTGACCGCGGTGAATTAGTTCTGACGCACTACTGCATTGCCGCCAACCAGCCGCACCTCCGTGCCACCTTGTACGACGCAAAGACCGGAGAACTCGACTTTGAGTTTGTAAGTGCAGACAACATGCCCACTGGTGATGAAGGGCACATGCACAGCGCCAGGATGCACTTCATTGACGATAATCACTTCTCGGCGGAGTGGCGCTACATGCAAGGTGGATCAGCGAAATTCAGGGAAGTGTCGCAGTTCACGCGAGTAAGCTAATTCAAGGAGATAGTCATGGCTCAATATTTGCTCTTGCTTTACCACGACGGAGCCGCGGGTGCGAAACTGGATCCCGCGGTAATGCAACAGGCAATGCTTAGATATCAAGCCTGGCGCCAGAAGCTCACGGATGAAGGGCATTATCTTGACAGCCACAAGCTGGAAAACGAACCGGGAAGAGTCCTGCGCAACGCAAGCGGCAAGATTCTAGTCACAGACGGTCCTTACAGTGAGACTAAGGAATGGCTTGGTGGCTACTATCTGATCGAGGCACCGAGCTATGAAGTTGCAGTCGAAATTTCACGCGATTGCCCACACTTGGAGTTTGGCGGCACGATCGAAGTACGAGAAGTGGATGCCAGAGTGGCAGCCGCTAGCGCAAGACGCGCAAGTTGAATCGGAGTGGCGGGTCGGGCTTTCAATGAGAGCGGTCTTTCCCTCGGAGCCAACCACTAGAATGCGTGCATTCATTTTTCGCCCTACGAAACAATCGGTAACTGCGAGGCTAAAAGCCAGACAATTCGTGCTTCTTTCCTCAGTGGCCCCCCTGGAAGAATTGCGTGCCTCTCTGCTTAGTTATTTTTTTGTCGCCTTTAGCCACCGGAGCGCCTCTATATTTAGAAGAGGGTTCTGGGAGGGTATAGCTTGCTGAAAACTGAGAACCACATAGCTCCCGCCGCGCTGAAGAGCATCGGTTATGCTGCCGGCAAAGCAAAGGCTTCGCTTGTTCCTTTTTCATTTGAACGTCGCGAACCGCGTGAACACGACGTCCTGATCGAGATCAAGTACTGCGGTATCTGCCACTCCGACATACATCAGGTTCGTGATGAATGGGGAGAAGGCATCTTCCCGATGGTTCCCGGACACGAAATCGCAGGCGTCGTCGCTGCGGTCGGCGACAAAGTCCGCAAGTTCAAAGTTGGTGACAACGTTGGAGTTGGTTGTTTTGTCGATTCCTGCCGCAACTGTCCTCAGTGCGAAGAAGGCCTGGAGCAGTATTGCGATGGCACCGTATTTACCTACAACTCGCGGGAGCACGACGGCACGCCGACATACGGCGGATACTCTGACAGGATCGTAGTTAACGAAGACTACATCTTACGCATACCTGACAATCTGCCGCTCGATGCCGCAGCACCTCTGCTTTGCGCGGGAATCACGCTGTACTCTCCGCTCATGCATTGGCAGGCTGGTCCGGGCAAGAAGGTGGCTATCGTCGGATTGGGCGGACTTGGTCATATGGGTGTGAAGCTCGGGCATGCCCTAGGGGCGGAGATCACCGTTTTGAGCCAATCACTTCGAAAGAAGGCGGACGGCATACGGCTTGGCGCCGATCATTACTATGCGAGCTCGGATCCGGAGACGTTCGTGGAGTTGAAGGGATATTTTGACCTGATTCTCAACACCGTCTCTGCTGATATCGACTGGAATCAATATCTCGATTTGCTCAAGCTGGACGGCGCGATGGTTCTCCTCGGGATTCCTGAGAAGAAAGTGCCAATGGGAGCCGCACCTCTCATCAGTCGCCGACGGAGTCTTTCCGGCTCCATGATCGGAGGCATTCGCGAGACACAGGAGATGCTCGACTTCTGTGGCAAGCACAATGTGACTTCCGATATTGAAGTGATACCGATACAGCAGGTCAACGAAGCCTACGAACGTGTCTTGAAGAGCGACGTGCGCTATCGGTTTGTGATGGATATTGCTTCGCTCAAGGCATAGCTGCTCAGGAGGGTGCGCCTCGTTTCCCTCCTTTGTCTCTCACTGTCGTCGGGAAATTTTCTTTAGCATTCCGAGAAGTAACTCAGCATCTTCGCTGGAGAGAGTCAAACGACGGATCAGACGTCGTATTTTTTCCGTCGTGGAAGCAGACGCGCCTCTCTTGGTGTAGCCGCTCGCCAACAGCGCATCCGATAAAACGCTGGTTAATCGTTCGAGTTCTTCAGCGATCGCAGGTTCACTCTGTTTGAGGACTGCCGTATCCGCAGGCTCGCGAATGAGTTCGTAAAGGCATACAGCCACAGCTTGTCCCAGATTGATCGAAACGTTCTCTCGCCCTGTGGGAATGTTCAAGACCAAATGACAATAGCTTAGGTCTTCGTTCGAAAGTCCAATCTTCTCTGATCCGAATAGAAGTGCACAGTGTGTCGAATCCACTGTTATCAATGGACTACTTCGATCAAGCCGCACCATAGGATGTTGCAAGGTACGGTGGGCGACCGCGGTTGTTCCTATCACCAATGAGCAGTCGGCGATTGCGTCGGATAGGCTCTCGAATGACTGTGCGTTCCGCAGCACATCTGAAGCTCCTACGGCTGACCGAGCTTCGCGGAAGGCCACTTCATAGGGATTCACCACGCGAAGCTGAGAGAACCCGAAATTGCTCATTGCTCTCGCAGCCGCGCCTATGTTGAGGGGGTTGCGCGGACGAACCAGAATGATTCGGAGACGTGATTGCAGTGTAGCAGGCAAGAATCTAATTGTAAGTTGAGGGGTGAATTCAGGAATGCCCTAGTCGCAAGAGTGCAAGTCTCCCCCAGAGAAATGCCGCGCTGCAGCCCGAAATGGGACCAATTCACCTCTGAGTGAGTAAGGCGTTATCGTTGCCTACGGTAGCGGTATCAATACGATCGGGCATTTGGAAGTCGTTCTCAAGGCCGACATTTGGATATTTGGGCTTGATGTACTTGTTGACGAACAATTCCAAGGCGAGATGTGGAACGCCGACGCCGTCTATTGAGACGCTCTGGATGGTCACATGGCCTTGCCCATTTTGGGCTGACCCATTCGCCGTAACCTCAACGTCGTGCACTCCGCTAAAAACTGAAAGCAGTGGATTCAGGTTATGCCGTCCTTCTTTTACCTGATCAAAATCGACTGTCGCATTGGCCTGGATTGTGTCTGGCTGCGAGTGAAAGATTACTTTCTGAACTCCTTGTGGCAATTTATATCCGCCTTCATGGAACCAGGCGTTCACTTCATCAGCGTTGATCTGAGTGGAGCGTCGCTGCACAGGTTTGGATTTTCCATTCCGTTCGAGGAAATTCAATTTGTCTTCGAACCGCTGTGCCGCCGTAGAGAAGTGCCCAGCCTTGGCGTGCCGATTGTCCTGTGCAACCCCAACTAAAGAGAATGAGAGTATCCCTATTAATGCGAGCCCGACTGTTTGCGAGCGGAGGAGGGTACATCTGCTCCGCCACGAAGTGCTGTCGAGCTGAAAGCTTGCAAGCTGAGGCAGATTCTCTGGCGCAAAATCTCTCACGTATTATTCAAACCCACTTTGCTTTACTGTGTTTTGATTTCTATGACCCGTGCGATAGTTGGCCCGATTACTGACGTGCTTCGGCCAATTTCGGGATATCGCTCGAGATACTGGGATCGGTGATCTTGCCACTCGCAACGAATCCGCTGCCATCGGCTCGCACAAACCTCAGATTCCACTCGTTCTTGAAGGATATTTGCCCAACGACTTCGCGACGCATTCCTGAGGCAGACGTCATGCGGGTGTTCTGCAGCGCAACGCGCTGTTTTTCGACGATGAAGCGACCTGTCCACAGCGCAAAAGTGAGCGCCGGATCATGTAAGTCATCGAAATGAAGGCTTCGAATTTCACCGTTGCGCCACGTGAATCCACCGGAGCCGCTTGCGGACGAAGTCAGTTCATCCATAGTTCGGCCATTCATCGCCAGCCGATAATCGATGTCAAGACTTCCAGTACCAAGAGGCTCCGCAGCTTCACCATAAGCGTCTTCCACTCTGACGCGTTTCAGAGATCCGGTACCAGTAATCGCGGCCCGTGGACCAGAGAAATCGAATGCGGCCTCACCCATATGCTGGCCACCGAATGCATCTGCGGTCCAGTTCCTGACGAGAACTTTTGCAGATGCAAGTTCCAGTTGGGCCACCACATGTTTGGCCTCGAAGTTTCCGATCTTCAGGTGGTCAGCGGTGATAGTGCCGTCGCATGGAACATCGAGCAGCCACTTCGCTTCGAACCGTCGCGAGTTCAAAAAAGGAATCGACAATCCAGAAGAAGCGCCGAGCAGCTTGATCAGCGCTGTGTCATTAATATTATCGACCTGCAGCTCGAACGTAGCTTTGCAAAGCAGGTGCTCTTCGCAGTTACGAGCCGCAGAAAAATCTCCTTTGAAGGCTAGTTCGGAATTGGGAAAGGTGGCGCGAATGTGCTCGGCTCTAACATTCTCGCTGTCGAACTTCAGGGAACCACCTATCAACTTCAGGGGCTCGGAAAATCCGCGTAGGGAGAGGACTGCCGAGCGGATTTGCGCCTGACCAGCAACCGATGGCGGACTGAAGTGCCGCCATTCCCCGGAGTACTGTGCGGTAATAGTTCCGGATCCTCGCAGATCGGTTTTAGGCGGATTCAGCCCAAGCACTCTTGCTGTCTGCATCAAACGTTGCCAGTCGACTGGCCCATCCAAATCGACACGATATCCCTGTGCATCGAATGACGCCGAAAGCTGGGCCTCGCCACCGAGATCGAGGATGACAGGCTCAAGGATTGCGCGTGAGGCGGTTGCTTGCGCGTCTACCTTGTGACGCGGCTGTGCCGGTGGCAATTCCGGAGAACTGAAATTCACGGTAACAACACGGGGAAATGTGAGCGGAGAATCGAGCACGCGAGACTCAATCACAACGTCGCGTGCCGTTGCGGCGCCACTCCACTTGGTTCGTCCTCCAGCAGTGCCTTCGATCGACCACGTGCCATCGAGGACGCCCTCACCACTGAGATCATCAGGCAGAGCGCTCTTCGCATGTAGCGCAGCGCGAAGCAATGGCGAGATCGGAACCTTGCTGGCGACGAGGCGCACAGAAATATCTGGTGAGGCAAGCGCGTGAAGCTTGCCTTGAGCAGTCAGAACTCCCGATTCCAGCGGCACCCGGCAATTGAATTCCCACTGGTTAATTCCACTTCCAATCGGAGTTTCTGCAAAAAAATGGTTTTCGCAGCTTACACGCAAATTAAAGGACGTATAACGTGCGATGTCGAAGCGGCGGAATTCGTCAATGCTGACCAGCAGCCTTGCACTGAAGTTGTCGGGAGTACCTTTGAGCTCAGAGTTGACTTCGACGGCTCCACGCCAACCGGGATCGTGACCTCGGGTGATGAGAGTAACCGCATTCACCTCGGGCCGTTCCCAGCTCGCCTGCAGGTGAAATGGTGTACTTGAGAACTGGGGCGCGCGGTCGAACGAGCCCGAGACTCTGATCAATCCAGTGTCGGTAACTCGCTCGTCCGTCCGCAGCGGAATCGCTTTCAGGCGAACATTCCAGCGATTTTCCGCAGCAAGCCATAACGCGAACTCTGCGTCGGAAAGAGCGAACGGTTTCTTTTCAGCACCAAACTTGAAGTTAATGCGGCTCTCGTTGAGCTCAATGTAGGGGAAGCGCGATCTTGCTTCCGCCTGCTTCTTGCCAGTTGGAGCGGATGGAACCTGCGCTGCGCGATTGATAAGGCGTTCGAGATTCCAATGACCACCCGGAGATTGCACGATGTTGAGGCTGGCTTGCGTGAGTGAAATGCTGGCGACCTCAAATCTGCCCCTCCACAGCGACGACCACCTTAGGGTTGCGACACTGCGCTGCCCACCCTCTTCCGACGTCAGAAGGATAGGCTCAGCGCCGAATTCGTAATCATCGCTGATCCTGAGCCGTCGAAAGGTGAAGCCGGGTATAGGAAGTAGCCGTAAACGGACATCCTGAATGCTTACAGGCCGTCCCATGGACCGGGAGAGCGATTCCGAGAACCGCACTCGGAAATGATTCAGGTTGATGGTTGGCGGAAGCAAGAACCCCAACGCGAGGGTGCACGCCATCGCCAAGTACACTCGCTTTCGCGTCGATAGCGCAGACATCTAATGCACCAGATGGAACATGCGGCGCCAGCGTGTTTCGTCAAAAAAATGGAGAGCGACGTGTCCAAGGAAGTGCAGGCGTTCAGTTATCTCGGTCTTTTGCCACTGATCCGGAGGTGTTTCAAATGACCAATAGACAAACAGAGGTCGCCCGATGATGTTCTCGCGAGGAATGAATCCCCAATAACGACTGTCGTAGCTTTCGTCGCGGTTGTCGCCCATACCAAAATAGCTGTCCGGAGGCACCACCAGATCGTCTCCTTGCTTCAGCACTCCTACTTGCACTGGCCATTCTGGAGAGACTTGCGCAGACGCCTGTATCGCTGGGACGGCAGGAAAATTGTCCCGATACGGGTTGTAATCACCTACTTTGTGAATCAAATAAGGCTCATGAAGCGGCTGTCCATTGCGATAGACGACCCCGTCGCGCAAATGAAGTCTGTCTCCCGGGATGCCAATCACACGTTTCACGACATAAAGTCCGGGTGTTTGCGGCGACAGAAAAACAACGATGTCGCCGTGCTGAATCTTTCGGTAGTGTTCAAACGGAGCCCAATGCGTAGGTGGAGCGACTGTAATGCGGTCTACAAAGACGTGATCGCCGATCAAAAGCGTGTATTCCATCGAACTCGATGGAATTTCAAAGGCTTGGATGTTGAATGTAATGATGAAAAGTCCAGTGACTAGAACCGCTGCCATGGAAGAAATGAACTCCATGGGCGTTTCCTTCTTCTTTTGCGGCTTCTCGGCAGGGGCCGACTGCGTCTTTTCTTTCGCTATGAGTACGTCAGTTTTCACAATTAAGTAGTCCAGTCAGGGAAAAAAATCAGCGAACTAGATGGAAGGTCCGGTCCCAACGAGCGTCCTCCGGAAGGTGTACCAGCGTATAGAGCAAACGCTCAAGTTTACCATCCGTCGACGCACTCTCAGGGCGCCTGACTGACCAGTAAATCAGGAACGGGCGACCAATGATGTTTTCACGGGGAACAAATCCCCAATAGCGACTGTCAAGACTCTCATCTCGATTGTCGCCCATTACAAAGTACTTATCAGGCGGCACGACGATTTCTCCCTGATGCACGATGTTGTGCATCTCCAGCCACCAGCGCGAGTTCACTTCGGGACTAATGTAATTTCCGGCGGGAAAATTGTCGCGGTAAGAGTCAAATTGCTGGCTCTTATGAATGGCAAAAGTGGCATCATCGATAGATTTTCCATTTACAAAGACCTTTCCGCGATACAAGTGAATGCGATCGCCTGGGATTCCAATCACGCGCTTCACAAAATGCTGAGTTGGCTGCACGGGATAGCGAAAGACAATGATGTCGTCGCGCCCGATCTGCGAATAAGGCAAAAGGGAGTTCCAGATGCCTCCCTCAGCGTAATGGACCTTATCGACGAGCAGATAATCGCCAATAAGCAGCGTCTTTTCCATCGATTGCGATGGGATCTGAAAGGCTTGGGCAAGGAAAGTAATCACAAATACTGCAAGAACAACTGTGGATGAAAGCCACTGAATGCCGCTCATCCAGTCTTCGGCGTTCCTGCGACGGGGAACCCGGGTCGGCGATTTAGAAATTACACCTCCCGAACTCGACTCTGTCGCAGTTTCTGGGCCTCCGGGAACACTCGTTTTGGGGTCAGCAAGTGCAACAAAAGCGGCAGTTTCGGAGCTTTCTGAGGCTTCAACGGCCGGGATTTCGGGCGATTGCATGTGCTCGTTCATGGCTGTTCTGCCTGAATTGGCTCGTGAGAGCGGAGATATTCAAGCGCGATTCGTGCTGCCTGCTGCTCGGCTTTTTTCTTTGTTGAATCCTCGCCGGTGGCCATATAAATCGGTTCCAACGCCCCTTGCTCAAGGATACGAACCTGCATAGTGAACAGTTTCCGATGTTCGGGGCCGGTTTCACTCACTACGGAGTACACAGGCTGTGCCAATCCCTTCGCCTGAACCCACTCCTGGAGCGCCGATTTGTAATCGGTAAAGTGCTCATTCAGATCAGGATTAGACTCCAAACGCACCAATTCCGGCTCCAAAATGAGCCTTACAATCACTTTTCGCGCGGGTTCCATGCCCCCATCGAGGTAGATTGCGGCGATCAAAGCCTCTAATCCATCCGCTAACAGACCCGGTTTTGCCCTTCCACCGCTGCGTTCTTCGCCGCGTCCGAGCAGCAAATAGCGTCCGAGTTGGAGGTTTCGCGCCACCTTAACTAGATGCCGAGCGCTCACTAAATGCGCTCGCATCTTCGAAAGTTGGCCTTCCTGGTGCGCTGGAAAGCGCTGAAACAGCAGTTCGCTGCTTACTAAACCCAGCACTGCGTCGCCTAAAAACTCAAATTGTTCGTTATCTTTCGCCCGATTAGCGCCATCATCGCCTCCACTTGCTGCGGCTTTGGTCTCCATTTCGTGCGCTAACGAGCTGTGTGTAAGGGCTTGTCGGAGCAGTTCTGAGTCAGAAAAATGGTATTCCAGCGCCGATTCTAGTTGTTCGAGGTCTTCGATTTTCATCGACGCAAGTACTACCTAGGCGTTTCTGACCTCGGTATAGTGGTGCTTCTGGGCGCCTCTGAAGGCGGTTTTGACGCGGGCGGAACGGCATTTGTGGACGCCTCCGGAGCCGGAATTCCCGCTCCCGGAGCGCCAGCTTTGCTCAACTCCGTCAAACGATCGACCTCCTGCTTCGCTAACATCGCCACTGGAGAGTTTGCCGGCGACACTTCTACCGCCTTATTCGCCGAAATTAAGGCCTCCGGGTACTGCTTTAGATGGTCTTGTGCCAGCGCTAAACGCAGGTAAGTGAGCGGTTCTACCTGTCCTGGGACACTCAAAGCGATCGATTGCTGGAACTCTTGACTGGCTGCGGCGTCGTTTTTGCGGTCTAGTTGCACCATTCCAATCGCGGAATGAGCCATGGACTGCAGCACTTTTTTCGCCGAATTGATCTGTTCCGCGCCCGCATTTGACGGCACCATGAGGTCAGTATTCACCGTATCGAGCGACTTTTGCGCGTATTTCACAGCCTCGTCGTACCGTTCTTCGCGGTCTAAATCGCCTTCCCGGGTACGTTCTGCGAGCACTGTAGCCGCCATGACCAGCGCTACCGGATCGTTCGGCTCATAGGTAAGAACCTTCCGCGCCATCTCCAGCGTCTTTTCAGGATCATTGGCCTGCTGATAGCGGCGCATGATGGCCGAATAAAGCAGTCCGCGAAGGTCACTTTGGGTGAATTTTGTGGCGAAATCATCGGCCGATTTCTCAGCTGCGCCGATATCCGGATTACTGACGGCAGCGTTATAAGCAGCAAATTCGTCGTTTGTCTTGGCTGCCGGAGGCGTCTTATGCGGCGGACCAGGAGGCGCTTGAGGCGGCGTAGTTGGACCACCAACAAGACTCGGAATCTGACGATTTGTTGGCGGCGGAGTGGCCGGTTTCTGTGCCGGCTGCGTCGATCCAGCCTGAGGCGTTTCGGTTGGTTGCGTAGTCTGCGCAAACCCGGCAGTCGCAAGCAGGGAAGCACAAACCAGCCGGCAGAACCCACTGCGGCAGCGGCCGGTGCCCTTTGGAAGCATCACCGCGCCCTTAATAACAGAAGAGAAGTTCCGATTCGTCATTAGTTCCAATATGGGCTTAGCTCCCTAAGCTTCTGAGCTTCTAAACCGCCAGCTCAGAACTAAGGAGCTTAGCAGTTATTTATTGCGTGGCGCTTCGTAAGGCTTCTGCAGACCGCGCTCAGCCGCCATCCTGGTATCCGGAGCAGCATCGCCGACGTTCAAAGCTGCGTTGTAATGCCGGAGCGCAGACTCACGGTTCTCTTGAATATCGAAGATGCGCCCAAGGTAAATGTGCGACCACGCAAGCATACGCGGATCGTGACTGAGTTGCAGCGTCTTCTGGAAATTGTCGATCGCGTTCTGCATTTTGCCCTGCAGCGACGAAGCGCGAGCCAGAATGAACGTTGCGCGCGCCTCGTCACTCGAACCGCTGCTGATCGCCCCCGTGGCAATCTCCTCTGCGCCTTTGGCATCGCCGGCGATCAAACTCTCTTCCGCAGCATCCAGAGAATCCGCCGGAGCTTTCACCGTGGAGCGTACCAAATCGGGAGAGCCCTGCTTGGCGAACGTAATCTCACGGGCGCGCTTCTCCTCGCGTCCCATGGTCAGATTCAGGTTGGTGAGCATCGGTGCAAAGGCGTCCTGGAAACCGACCTCGCCTTTCTCAAAATCTGCGAACTGCTCGTTGAAGTACCGCGTCAGGATGAATCCCTGCTGCATGGCCTCATCCACCGCGCGCGAATGGGTGCTCTCAAGGCGCTTTTCCCGCTGCTTGCGATCTTCACCGTCGACGAAAGGAACTGGCGTGGTGCGAATCTCAACCGCGCGAATCAGCGATTCCGTGACGAGCAGCGCAATATCCGTCTTGAATTTCTCATCCAGCGGAGCATTCGCGACCGTCTGCAGCAGCGGCTTCAACGTCTGCATGCGGTTGTAGCGCTTCAGCGCCATCGGATCGAGCGTGTAATGAAGATAGGTGTGCCGCACCGGTTCCATCTTCAACACGCCGTTATCCGGCGCCATCACCATCAGATAGTTCACGCCATAGTTGCGTGCGTTGATTTCTCGCGGCGCGACCAGCGGCTCAATATAAAGAGCGAAGCTGCGGCTCACATATCCGCTGATGGGCAGACGGAGATAAGCGTCCGTCTCCAGAATCATGTTCGCTACCTGGTTGTGATAGCGATCGACATAAGCCTGATATTGCGGCTCGTATCGCACCCACAGCTGATGCAAATGCACGGCCTGATAGAAGGCCTGAAGCACCGGCAGATACCCGAGTACATTCTGCGCGTCCGGAGGCAGATCGGCGTCCCGGATCGTAGTCTTAAACTCCGGCGGTTCGGTCGTGTACAGCGCCAGCGAGACATACTGCGCGATGTTGCGGGAAGGATCGGCTGCCTGATGGTCGCGGACGTAGTCACAAAGCTGCTTACGCTCGAATTGCGCATCTTCCGATGCAGCCACCGCGCGAATCACATCAGCGCGAATCTGGTTGCGAACCGCCTCTGATGACGAAAGCTCCTGGTCATAGCCACAGGCATTCAATCCAGCAAAAAACGAGAAAAAGGTCTCACTGACATCGAGCGTAATCTTTTGGCCGGCCGGATCGGCGACTAGCCCCGAATGTGACGCGGCAAGTGGCGCGGTTTTTTGAGCGAATGTGCTGGAAGACAGTAGGCAAGCGAGCAGTAAAGCCGAAGACGCACGGCAGAGAAAACGGAAACCCAGAGACAGCCTCCTACGGTTCGACGGGGATGCTCAATTTTACTGTAGAAGGGAGAGTGGCTACCAGCTTGAGCGGGCTTCTTTCACCACGGAGACACGGAGGTACGGAGGAAAGCACAAGGTTTTCCTCATTGTTCTTTTGTCGGTGAATTGGCTTTTGCCCCTAGCGCAACGCCTAGAATATAAGCATGCAGGATGATGATTTAGTTGTAGTGCGAACCTTCGCCACAGAAGCCGAAGCTGACATCGCTGCGAGCGCTCTTGAATCTGCAGAAATCGATGCAATGATCCAGGCCGACACGGCCGGAGGGATGCGTCCGCATATCGCCTGGGCTAGCGGCGGGTTCAAGCTGCTAGTGCGCGAGGAAGATGCCGACGAAGCGCGCAAAGTCCTGACGCCACCGACGCAACTGGAGTAAGTAGTACCGATAGCCGTTGGGTGGCGGAACCACCTGCGGTAGCGGGTGGTGCTGTTGTAGTTGCGGTTGCTGTGGCGGTTGTAATTGCGGTTGCTGTTGCAGTTCCGCCGCAACTCAAGGCATTCACTAGCAACGATAAAGGTTAACGGCAACCCAAAAAACAACTGCACCAGCCGCTACCGCAGGTAGTTCCGCCGTCCCTACCGCCGCCAGTACTCTGGCGTATATAGTTCCCGATAGCACCCATGAGAATCCTGGCTTTCCTTCTCATCGCGACGTTCTCCTTCGCCCAGCACCAGCACACGGCCGATCCTGAGAACGCGCGGCTCGATCTAACCAAGCTGCCCGCTCCGAAGAAGATGAGCGGATTAGGCCATGCTCATATCACGATCACGACAAAATCGCCCGAGGCACAGCAATGGTTCGATCAGGGACTCGCAGCCCTACATTGCTTTTGGGACTATGAGGCTCTACGCACCTTTGAAGAGGCGGTGCGCCTCGATCCCGATTGCGCGATGTGTCATTGGGGACTGGCCCGCGCACTCGACAGTCGCGGCGGCGACAAGGAACAGCACAAAGCGGAGCTGAAGAAAGCGGAAGAGCTCGCCTCGAAAGCGACTGACCATGAGCAGCGCTACATTCACGCCGACGTCGCGAGCGACAAGAAGAAAGACGACGACGATGCCGAAGCCGCTTACGCCAAGCAAATGGAAGCGTTGATCGACCGCTATCCGGATGATCTCGAAGCCCGCCTCCTCTATGCGCTCTCCCTGAATCATGGCTATTCAACCGAGGGCGAACCGCGCTCCGGTTCCCTTTATGGGCAGTCGGTACTGCGCGAGATCCTGCAGCAGCATCCCGACAACGCCGCCGCCAACCACTACTGGATCCACGCCGTGGAAGGCAGCCATCCCGAATTGGCAATCCCAAGCGCCGAGCGCCTCGGATCGCTCGCTCCAGATTCCGGACACATGGTCCACATGCCCGGACACATCTTTTATCGCGTCGGCGACTACGAGCGCGCCAGACAGATCTTTCTCGATTCCATGCACGTCGATCGCGCCTACATGGACCGGCAGCACGTAGCAGAGAAAGATGACTGGAACTACGCCCACAATATCGCCTACCTGATCGCTGACTGCGCCGAAGAAGGCAAGTATCAGGAGGCGCAGCAGCATGCCCGCCTTCTCGAGGGCCTGTACGGCGATCCCGATCACTCCGGCGCCCCGAACTTCTACGTTCTCCAGATCGGCAGCACAGAAACCAGGCTGGCGATCCGCTTCGCCGACTGGGACAGCGCCATCCGCCATCCACTGCAGTTCGGCGTTCCCGAAGCAAAAGTGAGTGTGTGGGCGCGCAACTATCGCGATGGCCTGCTCGCCTACGCCAAGGGCATGAAAGCCGCCGAATCCGGCCAATTGAACGAAGCCGAGCACCAGGCTAGAGTTCTCGACGCGCTGCTTTGGCGATTGTCGAAAGAAGATGTGGATGAAGAGAACAAGAACTGGCGAGACCGCGTTCTGAAGCTGTTAGGCACAGCATCCCTCGAACTGCGCGGCGATACCGAAATGGGAAAAGGCAACCTTGAGCAGGGACGCAAGCTCCTCGAACGCGCCGGCAAAGATGAAAAAGAACTCGGATACACCGAGCCCCCGCAGTATTCGCGTCCTCCGCTGGAGGTGCTGGGCGGCGCACTGATCCGCGCCGGAAGGTTTGAAGAAGCCCGCGAAGCGTATAAGAAAGAGCTCGAAGAGCGTCCACACTCTGGCTTCGCGCTGTACGGCATCGCCACTGCATGGGAAAAGCAGGGCAAGAACGAACAAGCCGTGAAAGCCTACCGCGACTTCCTCGAAGCGTGGCAGCACGCCGATCCGGACCTGTCCCAGATCAAGACCGCGCGCGCCAAGGCGGAGCCACCCGCGGTAGCGGGTGGTGCGGTTGAGCTTGGGCAGAACCACCTGCGGTAGCGGGTGGTGCAGTTGGGGTTGCGGTTGAAGTTGCAGTTGTCGTCAGTGAACCACGTCAACCCCAACAGCAACCCCAAAAACAACAGCACCACCCGCTACCGCAGGTGGTTCTGCCCAACACCGAGCCCAACAACACCAAAGCCCCACAGCACCACCCGCTAGCGCAGGTGGTTCTGCTTGACGACGAATCACGGGAAAGAGGTGCACGCGTCCGCCTTGCCAGGCTCCGCTTCGCTTACCCTCGTGCAGGTTTGTGCGTCCGTTCTTCAGCTATTGAGATGAAGGCATGCACTTTTTGTTTTGCCGTCCGTAATTCGCGGCTGGATTCCGCATAACCCTGTTTGCCGCTCTTTCGATCACGGTTTTGCCAAGCCAGGTGAACTATCTTCACTTGATGCAGGTAATCGGATAGGGCCATGGCCGCCAGCCGATCAGCATTGCTTCTAGCGATTGCGCCGGCTGCGGCTACAGCTTTCTCTGCCTCCAGCTCGCGTACCTGATAGGAGTCTCCGCGTGTGAGCTTGTAATTTTCGCAATTGCTGATTGCGCGATAGGCTTGTTGCGCCGAGCTGCGAAATTGCGCAGAGAGGCTGTCATCGTTCCGCCGTTGTGCGTACATCCAACCCGCAAACACCACTGCCGCCAACACAAATATCCCCATAATCAAGATACTGTGTCGCCGTAAAGCCATTACCGTGTTCCGTGGTAAGGCCATAACTTCTGTTGGCATCTCCATAGGGTTACCTCAAATTAAGGAAATGGTATGGCAGCATGCTCCCAGTCTTCAGTTACGAAGGCCCAGTCAGGCAGTCACTAAGGGACTAGCCCTCCTGTGGAGCGTGAGCGCCTTGCCACCCAACGAACGAAAGCCGCGTTCGTTGGGACCCGGCTGCGGCGCTCTTTCCCAAATTGAACTCGGTCGGAGTAAATATGGAGTGACTTATGAGTGATGAATCGTCCGATTTCGTAGAGCGCTTCAACCGTGAAGGCGGACCTGTGCGTGAAGCACTCTCGACGCTCTCAGTTAATAGACCAAATCACGCCACAAAAGAGTTACGGAGAAATCTCCTTCTATCAGAAATGGGCAGGGAGCGGGTGCAATGGTGCAGCCCCGAGCGGCACCGAGCCCAACTGCTCCAAGCCCCACGGCGCCACCCGCTACCGCAGGTGGTTCTGCTTTCTTATGGCGCTTTGCGGTTATTGACCCAGCTAGCCGCTGCGATTCGGTTGAAATGGGAAGAGGTATCGAATGCGCAGAACTCGTTCGCGGCGTGTTTCTGCTTCCAGAGTCGCGACGCGCGCTTTGAGCAGGTCATCCAACGAGACGATTCCCAGGAGCTTGCCATGATCGTCCCGTTCCACCACGGGGAAGCGTGTGAAGCCGGTTTCCGCCATGCGGTATACGACGACTCTGAGCGGCTCGTCCGGGTAAGCGCATGTGGGGGCTGTCCTCAGGGTCTCAGTTAGTCGCATTGAGCCGTCGCGATTTGCGTTTTCTTCGATGATCTTGTAGAGATCTCCGCGAGTTAGCACTCCGGAAAGTTTCCCATCTCCATTCAGAACTGGATATAGCCTCTGGCCCCGCGAGTTTTTGCTTCGCAGTGAGGTTGAAAGTTCCTGCACCGACACGTTGGTGGGAAGAACGACGATGCTGGTGCGCATCACCTCGCGAACGAAGAGTATTTCCAGCGGATCTACCGAGTACTCACGGCTGAGGTGATAGCCCCGTCATCAGGGGGAGCAAGGCATCGATGTCGTGTGTCAGCTCCAGGGCGAAGATTACCGCAGTGAACGGAGATCGCATGGTCCCGCCCAGGACGGCCGCCATGCTGATTAGCGGCCAAAAGCCTACTCCCTCCTGGGGCAGGAATGGGGATGCCAGGCCGCCCAAAGCACCGCCCATCATGAGCAGTGGAGCGAGCACTCCGCCGGAGGTGCCTGATCCGAGCGATACCGCCCAGATCACAGACTTAACGATGAGGATGCTGAGGATAAAAGTGCGCGTGGTGTCGCTCTGCAGCAGTTTGCCGATGACGTCATACCCGACGCCGAGCGCTGGGGGAAAGATGAATCCGCCCACGCCCACGACAATAGCGCCGATGGCCGGCCACCACATCCAATGAATTGGGAGCTTTTGAAAGGCGTCTTCTGAGCGATATACCCCAAGCGTCAGCAGCGCTGAGAGTGCTCCGGCCAACACTCCAATCACCACACAGCCAAGCAAGCCTTTCGGTCCGACCAGCAAGGAATGTGGCAATACAGGGAAGAGTGGGCCAAGGCCTAAAACGTAGCGCCGGGCCGCGGCTGCTGCCGCGCTTGCCATAGCTACCGGGATCAGACTGCGAGGTTTCCATTCGAAAAGCAGGAGTTCGACCGATAGCAGAGCCGCGGCAACGGGGGTGGCGAAAGTCGCCGACATTCCTGCGGCGGCGCCGGCAACCATGAGAGTTCTGCGCTCGGAGCTTGTCAGATGAAAGAACTGCGCCACCATCGATCCAAATGCGCCGCCCGTCATAATGATGGGGCCTTCAGCGCCGAACGGCCCTCCGGAACCGATGGAGATTGCAGCGGACAATGGTTTCAGAATCGCGAGCTTCGGTTCTACCGTTCCGCCTTTCAGCAAAATGGATTCGATGGCTTCAGGTATTCCATGCCCGCGAATTCTTTCGGATCCATATCGGGCAAGGAGCCCAACAATGATGGCTCCCAGAACGGGAACGAGGATGACGAGCGCTCCGAGATGATGATGAGCCGGGGAAGTGAACTCAGTGCTGAGCCGCTGATAAAAGAAAAGATTGGTAAACAGGCCAATCAGCCGAAGCAACAGGAATGCGATGTAGCTGCTGAGAATGCCGATGCAGATGGCGAGAAGCGCGATCCACAGAACGCGCCAGCCTGTGGTGAAGTCGCCGAGTTTTTCCGATTGATCCGAGTTCTGGCCCGCCAGGAAGCGTTTCCAGACTCTTGCACGCGCGGCGGACATGCTCAGGCGATCTTGCCCAGGCCCCCTGGTTGCTTTGACTCTGATTGCAGTTGCTCCACCTTCAACTCGAATTGGGGCCAATAGCGCATGAGCATTCCAATTTGTGACAAAGCGCCTTCATACTGCTCTTTGCACATTTCGATGATTTCAGTCTCGCCTGCAACGTTCAGAGTGATTTTGAAGTCCGCGGCCAGCGGACAATGAGAGCTCGAATAGATTCGTTTGATTTCGCACACGCCGAACCCCGCTATCACGAAACCGTTGCCGAGCAGAGTCAAGGCGCGATCATGCGTCGGCAGACCATCATAATGTTTTGCGAGTCGGCATGACAATCAGGGCTGTCGGGCTCCCGGTATCAGAGTAAGCACAACGTCGAACCGTTCCCGATTGGGCTTGTTATCACGCTGGTTCTGCGCTGCTGAGAAGAAAGCCTGGATCACAATCGGAGGCGTCGGCGGTGAGGGCATCTTCATGAATCGCCGTTAACCGAACGGCTAGTGTTCTGCAACAAACTGAACCTCATCGTTCACTTTATCTTTCCTGCTTAGGCCGTGCTGATGTCTGCGGTTTCGGAAGATCAATGGTTTGCCCTGTGGATTCAGCTCTGGTTGAAGGATTGCTTAAGGGATTCATGAGGAGTCAGCCGAGCGCAGGATCTCCGGGGAATCCAGGTTAGGGTAGCGATTGGGTTCCAACGGACCGGCCATCGCTGAGGGGGTTACTGACATGGCCAAGCTAATCGAATTCCGCATTCCGCCAAGCTACAAGAGCCGAGGGCATTGGGTGCCGGAAAGACTTCGGGGAAGGGTGCTCGATTTTCGCACGAGAGCAGACGACTTGAATCGCGCATTCTCGCAGCGCGTGCGGGAAGTCTCGACTCTGTCACGGACGGCTACCCCGTAGCGGGCAACCGGATATAAACGCACCCAGCGCTACCGAATCTTCCTATTTCACTTCCCTTAGTGACGCGCCGATCTTGGCGCGCAGCGGCGTTGGCAGTTCTGAGTACCCGGAGCTGGCCGCGATCTGCTGCCCGACCGAGAACACCCAATCGAGAAAGTCATGAAGGGCTGCCGCTCGTTTGGGATCGCCGCTATTTGTGCGGAGGTAGAGCCAATCGTAGCTGGTGATCGGAAACGAGCGGGCTCCCGGCGGGTCAGTGAGCGAAGCGGAAAACTTGTCGAACGTCGGGGCCTCGACCACCCGGCAAGCCTCGGCCAGGGTTGCGGGCGATGCCCTTATGAAATGTCCAGAAGAGTTGAGCACCAGGCCGAATTGGATTTTGGCCTCAATCGCGTACTGCGCCTCCACATAGCCGATGGCGCCTGCTTCAGACCTTACCATCTCTACCATTTCCGAACTGCGCTCGGCAGGTTTGCCTACCGGCCACCTGGGCGAAGCGCTAACGCCAACCTCGCTACGGAACCTGGGACTCGCTTTGGAGAGAAACTCTGTGAAGATGTAATTCGATCCTTTTCCCGCCGGCCGGTTCACGACTTGGATGGATAAATTGGGAAGGTTCACTCCGGGATTGAGCTTGGCTAAAGCCGGGGAGTTCCAGTTTTTGATCTTGCCTAAGAAGATCTCCGCTAAGACGTCTCCAGAGAATTTCAAGTCGGCGTGAACGCCTGGGATGTTGTAAACAGGGACGATCCCGATCAAAATGGCCGGAACTTCGATCAGTCCCGCTTTGGAACGCTCCTTTGCAGTTAAGGGAACTTCTCCGAGGGCAAAGTCGCCGCTCCCGTGAGAGATAGCCGCGACGCCTTCGTCGGCGCCGATCGCGACATATCTCATCTGCACATTGTGGTTGCGTTGGTTGTAAGCCTCGGCCCATTTGTTGACAAGCGGAGCCGGAACTGTTGAGCCGGAACCAACGAGGACCGTAGCCTCCTGACAGGTCCCAATCGTGGCCCAGCAGCTGAGCAGAAGAGCGATTCCAAGACCGGCAGGCAGGAACTTTCTCATTTGCTGCCATGCTCAGGGCTGGGTTGGGGTTCGTCAAGTAGCAGCGGAGGGGACAGCGGAATCGGGTGATCGGGCCATCCTGATCGGGTCATCGGGTCATCGGGTGAAGTAGGAAGTGGCTATCGGCATTCGGCTTTCGGCCGGCAAACGCTGGTCGTGTAGTTCACAAAAGCAGAACGCCGAATGCCCGTCCTTACCTCACCCGATCACCCGATCACCCGATTTCCCGATTCCTACCCTTTCTTCAGCAACGCAATCTGCGCGGTGTGATAGACGCAATGATCGATGGTTCCGTGTAGGAGCGTGTAGTTGTCATGATTGCGCCCGGGCACTTGTTTGCTTAGTTGCTCGTCGGTGCCGCGTTCGATTGCCTTGAACAATGCCGCGTGCGACGCCTCAAGGCGCGACAGAATTGATTGCCACTCTTTCTCACCGACTTTGCGGTTGCTGGGCCAATCGTCGGGTGTGTTCAGCGGGGCGTTTACGACTTCGCCTTGGAACCGGCGCAGTTCGATTTCTTCCCAGTAGGCGATGTGGAGCACGAGCTGAAGGATGGAGTGTCGTCCCACTGCAGGCGTGCGTGAGGCTTGTTCGGCGGCGACATCTTTCAGCAGAGGTTTCAGGGCTGGCCCATGCCAGGCTTCGCCGTTGCTGTCGCCTTCATAGACGCTGCGGTATAGCTGAGCAATGCGCTTGGATTCGCTCATTGTGTTCTCGTCCCAGAATCAAATTAAACAGAATCGAGGATGAGATTTCGCGAATCACCTGCAAGTTGCGAAATTTTGCGTTTGTGCTGGGCGCTTATGAAATCCATCGGCCTCATCGGCGGCCTCGGGCCTGAGTCGACTCTCGATTACTACCGGTCGCTGATCAATACCCATCGGGCGCTGCATCCTGAGGCAGACCCGCCTTCGATCATCATCAACAGCGTGAATATGAAATATGCGCTGCGTTGCCTTGAAGCGAAGCGGCTTGAGGGTCTCGCTGAGTTCTTCGTGCTTGAGCTACATAAACTGGCGAGGGCTGGAGCGGATTTTGCTCTCATAACCGCGAATACCCCTCACATTGTTTTTGACGAGGTGGAGCGCCGCTCTCCGCTGCCGCTGATCAGTATTGTGGAGGCCACCGCAGAGCGTGCACATCAGTCCGGATTCAAGAAGATAGGTCTGCTGGGAACTCGATTCACCATGCAGGCCAGCTTCTATCCTGAGGTGTTCTCTCGACGGCAGATGCAAATTCATGTGCCGGATGAGCACGATCAGGCGTTTATCCACGAGAGGTATTTCAAAGAGCTGGTTAACGGTGTATTTCTCGACGAGACACGTCAACGGCTTACAGAAATCATTGCTCACATGAGGGAGAGGCATGGCATTCAGGCGGTGATCCTCGGAGGCACTGAGCTGCCGCTGATCTTGCGCGGCGCGGAAGCTGCCGGAGTTCCCTTGCTGGATACCACGCAGATTCACGTGGAGTCTGCGTTGAGGCGCTTGGGCGAGGGTTAAGTCAAAAAAACCCGGCCTCCGGTTCTTCTTGCTGCAGTGAGCCGGATGTGATACCTAATACGGACCCCAGAGTTCCTTCAGTCAAAGCACTTTACATTCCCTCAACCCCCGGAGGGAGAGGCTGGTTCCGTTGAGCGTCCGGAGACTTCTGTGCGGCCCGCTGGCGGCGGTGGTGTGTCTGACCGTTTCCGCTGTGGGACTCCGACAGGAATCATCGCCCTCGTCGCAGCAGACCGCCACCGCTACTACTCCTGCGGATCCGGCGCAGCTTCCTTCGGCACGTAATAAAGAGGAAGACCAGGAAAAAGAAACTGTCATTCAGGGACCGCAGCGGCGGTTGCCGAACCGGCGTCCCATTACCACGAGCTCGGTTGAAGGACTTGTGACCAGTGCAGATGGTCGCGGCATCGGCGGCACGCGCGTGATCATTCGCGACAGTAACGGGCACCTGCATGCTGCGCTCACCGATGCCGATGGTGTTTTTCGCATTGGCGATCTCAAGGCTGGCGTGTACCAGATCGAGCTGCGCCGACAAGGCTTCCAGGACTTTACTCGCCAGAACGTCCGCGTCAGTCCGGGCGAAGTCCTCAGCATTGAAGTAAAGCTGCAAACGACAGAGGAGTACCTTGCGAACGGTCCGATGGATCGTCCCTTGGCCGGTGCTGTGCCGCCGAAGGCGGGTCAAACTGAAGCAGAAGCAAAGCAACCTTATAACGAGATGCGCCGGCGTCCCAACGAGACCATGCCGGCAGAAACAGCGGCTGCTCAGGGTCCGCCAACTGAGAACGCGAACGCTGAGAAACGAAGCTACCGCTGGGACATCACGAGTGGCGATCCCAAAGATCCGCTGAATGCCTATAAGAGGTACGCCGCTTCAGGCGAGTACCCGTACACCAGTGGTCATTGGTACGATCCCTTCAATCGCAACAAGCTCAAGGGCGATTATCCAATCTTTGGGCAGCAAACTTTCTTCGTCTTCACGGGCAGCGCAGTCAGCGCTCTGGACGGGCGTCGTTTGCCAACGCCAAGCTTGGTAGCCGCGCGTAATCCGGGATCATTTCAATTTTTCGGCAATGGCGGACAGTTCTTCCTCAGCGAACTATTCCGCTTTACCGGCGAGCTCTACCACGGCGATGCCAGCTTCCGTCCGAAGGATTGGCGCATTGTCTTCACGCCGGCGTTCGACGTGAATTACCTGCTGACGCGAGAGCGCGGCATCGTGAACATCAATCCGCAGCGGGGAACTGATCGTTTCGACGATCACGTGGGTCTGCAGGCCGCGTTTTTCGAGTACAAAATCAAGGATCTGAGTCCCAACTTTGATTTCGTTTCGGTCCGCGCTGGTATTCAGCAATTCCAAAGTGATTTCCGCGGATTGATTTACTCAGAAGAGCAGCCTGGGCTAAGGATCTTCGGAAATTTGAAGTCAGACAAGTATGAGTACAACCTCGCGTACTTCTATCACCTGGAGAAAGACACCAATAGTGGGCTGAACACGTTCAATGACCGCCATCAGCAGGTGGCGATCGCGAACCTGTACCTGCAGGACTTTTTGTTCAAGGGTTACACAACACAATTCAGCTACCACTTTGATAAAGATGATCCTTCGATCTATTACAACAACAACGGGATCATCACGC
Source organism: Acidobacteriota bacterium (assembly GCA_003225175.1). Taxonomy (NCBI): domain Bacteria; kingdom Pseudomonadati; phylum Acidobacteriota; species Acidobacteriota bacterium. Next base: position 20,018 of record QIBA01000049.1, on the reverse strand, counting down.
GTCCGGAGCCGATTGGCGTAATTATTCCGCATGGCATTCGTTCGCATTACATCGGAACAGCCAGCAACGGGCACATTAAACGGATCAACGTGTCGTCCGCGTTTTATCAGGTGCTGGGATACGACACGGATAATCAGGTTGCCTCGCGGCGCAATGTAACTCCGTGTCCGCAGGGATTCGGGAAGTGCGATCGTGTCGACATCAACGCGCAACTGGCGGCGCTGGAATTGTCCCTCGACAAAGATTGGCTGCGGCTGCGCACTTCGTTCTTGTATGCGTCTGGTGACAAGAATCCGCGCGACGGTATTGCCCGCGGATTCGACTCGATCGACGAAGCGCAGAGTTTTGCCGGCGGTCCGTTCAGCTTCTGGAACCGTGAAGGCATTCGTTTGACGAGCACGCTCATTGGCCTGAAGTCGGACAATGCTTTGTTTCCCGATTTGAGAGCAAGTAAGAACGAGGGCCAGGCGAACTACGTGAATCCCGGCGCATATGTGTTCAACGCCGGAGCCGACTTCGACATAACTCCGAAGATGCGTTGGGTGGTGAACTTCAACTACCTGCAATTCGTCCACACCGAGCCGATTCAGCTTGTTCTGTTCCAGAACCACATTCATCGGGGGATAGGAGCGGACTTTGGCACTGGTGTGATCTATCGGCCGCCATTGTCCGAGAACATCATCTTCGAAGGCGGTATTACAGGATTAGTTCCAGCGCGCGGCTTGCGGGATATCTATACCGGCCAGACGCTGCTTAGTGCCTTTGCATTGATTAAGTTCGTGTTCTAGATAGGCAAGTTGAACCCGGTGAGCTCAGGGGATAAATGAAGAGGTCTCGCAGCATTCGTCGAATGGGAATCTTTGGCCTCGCAATTTGCCTGGTGCTCATCACGCGTCTGGCAGCAGGAGCGAATGCTTCCAGCAAGCATCATGGAGCGCAGCAATCCCAGCAATCCAGCTCCACAAAATCGCAAACTTCGTCGCAGGATCAGACTGAGAGCATCACCGAACGCACGCAGCGGCGAGGATCGCAACTTCTGATCCTGCAGACACAGGACGAAGCCGACGCCAAGACGCGCGGCTGCATGAGTTCGGGCTGCCACAATCCCATCGATAGCGCGACGATGCATGCTCCGGGAACGGTGCGCCTCGGATGCACCGATTGCCATGGCGGGGATGCCTCGGTGATGAACAGCGCGGCTAAGGATTCTGCGCAATACAACGATGCAAAAAACAGGGCCCACGTTCGCGCGCGATTTCGCGAAGACGAGCACTCCGCCGCGAATCCGGTGCGTTCCTATTTTGGGTCGCTTTGGTTGAAGGAAAGCGCTGAATGGGTGAAGTTTGTAAATCCCGGCGACAACCGCGTGTCCCAGGAGACCTGCGGGCGCTCCGGATGCCATTCCGAAGAAGTTCACCAGGTCCGCACCAGCATGATGACCCACGGAGCCATGCTCTGGGGCGCTGCGTTGTACAACAACGGCGGATATCCGTTAAAGAATCCGCGCTTCGGAGAGAGTTACTCGCGGGATGGCAAGCCGCAGCGGCTGATCACTTGGCCCCCACCGACTCCAGAAGAGACGAAGCAGAAGGGAGTCCTCCCGTACATCGATCCGCTGCAGCGTTGGGAGATCTCCCAGCCTGGGAATGTGCTGCGAGTGTTCGAGCGCGGTGGACGGGAAAAGGGCGAGATTGGGAATCCTGTTTCGGACGAGGATCCAGGACATCCCGACGTGAAGCTGTCCACGCGGGGATTTGGCACAGAGCTGCGCACCGATCCAGTTTTCCTTGGATTGCAAAAAACCCGGCTGCTTGATCCACTCCTGTCATTTCCCGGCACCAACGACCAGCCCGGTGATTATCGCCAGGGCGGGTGCAGCGGGTGTCACGTGGTCTATGCCAACGATCGCGACCCGATGCACTCCGGCAAGTATGCCCGTTACGGGAACCTCGGCATATCGCAGCAGTCGGATCCGACGATCTCGAAGAGCGAGACCGGGCATCCTCTGCAGCATGTCTTCACGCTCTCGATTCCGTCCAGCCAGTGCATGACTTGCCACGTTCATCCCGGCACGAACATGGTCACCACGTACTACGGCTACACATGGTGGGACAACGAGATCAACGCCGACAAAATGTATCCGCAGAAGCAACACGATCCATCGGCAACGGATGCATATCGAGCCCAGGTGCGCAATCCCGAAGGATCTGCCGATCGCGGTAAATGGCGCGACGTAAGCTTCCTGCAGCAAGTCGGCACGCCTGAGTTCAACAAGCAGCTCGATAAGACCCAGATGGCCGACTTCCACAGTCATGGCTGGATCTTCCGCGCGGTGTACAAGCATGACCGTAAGGGGAATCTGCTCGACGCAGACGGCAATGTTGTGGACTGGAAGGATCCGGAAAAGTTCAAGAAAGCCGTTCACCTCTCCGACATTCATCTCGATAAGGGAATGCAATGCGCCGATTGCCATTTCTCGCAGGATAACCATGGCAACGGCAAGCTCTATGGCGAGACGCGCAATGCGCTGGTCATCACCTGCGAAGCTTGCCATGGCGATCTTCGCTCCCGCGCAACCCTGGTCGCGAATGGTCCGGCAGCACCGGGTAACGGAATCAATCTTGCGATCAATACAACGCCATTCAAGGAGAAACAGTTTTATTGGCGCGGCGATCGTCTCTACCAGCGTTCGATCATGGAGGCAAATCAGGAATGGGAAGTCGTGCAGGTAATCGACACGATCACGCCTGGTCGTCCGCACTACAGCGAGAAGTCGCGGCTGGCAAAGACGATTCAGAAGGACGGCATTACCTGGGGAACCATCGCCGATCAAAACGATCTCACGAAGCTCGCGCACGCTTCCACCAAGATGAGCTGCCAGAGCTGTCACACGTCCTGGACCACAAGCTGCTTCGGATGCCACTTGTCGATGTCTGCCAATCAGCGCATGCCGATGCTGCACAACGAAGGGCTGCTCACGCGCAACTACACCGCCTACGATTTCATGGTGTTGCGGGATGACGTGTACATGCTCGGCATCGATGGCACGGTCACCGGTAATCGCGTTTCTCCGATTCGTTCAGCCTGTGCAGTTGTGGTGAGCTCGCAGAACGCTCAGCGCGACTGGCTCTACTACCAGCAGCAAACTGTTTCAGTAGAAGGCTTCAGCGGAGAGGCTTTCAGTCCCTACGTCCCGCACACTGTGCGCGCCAAAGAAACGAAAGAGTGCACGGACTGCCACGTCTCGCAGGAGAAAGATAACAATGCGTGGATGGCGCAGGTCCTGATTCAAGGCACAAACTTCCTCAACTTCATGGGACGCTACGTCTACGTCGCCGCGGGTGAGGAGGGGTTCAATGCCGTCAAGATCGCCGAGCACGAGGAGCCACCAGCGATCTACGGCAGTGACTTCCATAAGATTGCCTATCCCAAAAATTATGAGGAGTTCCAAAAGCACAAGCGGGAGCTGGATGCGGATGAGCATCCGGTGCGCGCAAAACTCGGCGGAGAAGAGGTGCTCGACATTCAACTACGCGGCGAGTACGCGTACGCAGCGCTGGGCAAGGGGGGATTCCGCTTCTACGACGTCGCCCAGATTGATAACAAGGATTTCTCGGAAAAGATCGTTACCGCTCCAGTTTCACCGTTCGGACAAAAGTTTTACGTGAAGAGCAAATATGCCACGGCAATCGCAACCCCGACTACGCTCGGAGTCGATCCGCTGCGGCGCCATGATCCACAAAATGAAGAGCAGCAGATCCACTTGATGTACGGCTTCCTTTACGGAACCGACAAGTATGAGGGGCTTGTAGTCCTCGGCAACAACCTGAAGGAGAAGAAGGACTTTGCCGGAGTGGGCACGCTGCTCGATGGCAATCCGGCGAATAATTTCGTTCGTCGGGCCGCTACGTTCAATCCTGACGGAAAGCTAAACGGAGCTCGCCGCATCACTATCGCCGGAGTCTACGCTTATATCCTGTGCGATCGAGGTCTTGAGGTTGTGAGCCTCGACGATCCGTTGCACCCGAAGATTACGGCTGAGATCGGTTCGCCTGTGCTGAACGAGCCAACCGGTGTGGCCGTTCAATTCCGCTATGCGTTTGTGACCGATAAGGAGGGCTTGAAAGTTTTTGACATCACGCATCTCGACCAGCCCAAATTGGTCGACGGCGCGAAGGTCCTCTTAGGTGATGCCCGTAACGTCTATCTGGCCCGCACATACGCTTATGTCGCGGACGGTAAGGATGGCATGGCGATTATCGATATCGAACGCCCAGAGCATCCAAAACTTGCGCAAATGTTCAATGCCAATGGCGAATTGAGGGATACGCGCGATGTAAAGACAGGAATGGTTAGCTCCAGCCAGTTTGCGTTCGTCGCGGATGGCGAAGCCGGCTTCAAAATCGTGCAGCTATTCTCGCCGGTCGATAACGATAAATTCTATGGATTCAGTCCACCGCCAACTCCGAAGCTTATCGCCAGATACAAGACCAAAGGACCGGCGCTCATCGTCTCAGAAGGCACTGACCGTGATCGCGGCGTCGATGAGAGCGGGAATCAGCTCTCAGTATTTGGACGTCGTGGCGCGCGGCCTTTCAATCAGCAGGAGATGCTGCGGATGTACATGCGGAACGGCGAGCTTTATACAGTGACGAATGCTCCTCCGGGGCGACCGGTGGATTCCCACACTCCACTCAAAGCGGTCGAGGAGCCAGACCAGCAAAAGAAGGGAAGCGGGGAGGACAAGTAGAGACGCAGCATGCTGCGTCTCCTCCGTGCTCGAATGTTTGAAGCGCATAGCATGCCTGGCTCACGCGGCATTGCTTAGGCATTCTACGTCTCTACTTAAGCGTTCGGATCGTAGAGAAGCGGAAAGAACTGTCCCTGAATCTTCTCTCCGGATGGAATGACCGGAACGCCCTGTAACAAAGGCTCGTTGCTCACTGATTTCACTCCATCTCGCATTACGTTGATTACAGTCGCTCGGCGTGAGCGAGTCGAGTGGTTTGCGAATGAGCCGTGAACGAGCCGCGGATGATGGAACGAGGCCTCACCTTTCTTTAACTCGACAGCCACTGGATTCGCGAATTGACTTCGCTGTTGCTGGCTTAACACTGCATTGATCGCATCCATGTCTCCAGCGAGCCCGGTAATCGGTAGATCTGGCCAGCGATGGCTTCCTGCGATGTACTGCAAACATCCATTCTCGCGAGTCGAGTCGTCGAGACCGATCCAGCAGGTTAGATGGGCGAGGGGCTTGGTGCGAGTCCAGTAAGAGTAATCCTGATGCCAGGCTACAACACCGCCGTGGTGCGCTGGCTTGCAGAAGAGTTGGTCATGCCAGAAGCGTATAGGCCCAGCGAGCAGTTGCGAGGCTGGCACCGTTAATCGTCGGCTCCAAAGCAGGTCATGAAAGCCGCGCGCGATGCGCCAGGCGCCTAAGGCGTGAAAGAGTACCTTGTTTGGATCGGAGGATTCGTTGGAATGGAATTCGTAGAACAGTTCGTACCCATCATGCGACGGATCGGCCAATTGAGCGAGTTCTCGCCGTAAGATCTCGACCTGGTCCTCGTCGAGGATTCGAATGCCGCTTACGTATCCATGCTCTTGAAAGAAGCGGATCTGGTCGCTGTTGAGTTTGAATTGCTCGGCGCCCTCGCGATCAGGAACCTGCAGCAGATCTCCGACAGGCCTATGGTCAAGGGATAGGTCCCGAATCGTCATGTCTCCCGCACTGTCGTGATCTCCTCAGCCGGATCACCCCCCGCGTAAGTCTGGGCAATGATCAGGCGGCGAGCTTCAACACGGAACTCCTTGAGCTGAGTACTGAACCAGATAGATCCCAGAATAGAGCAGGCGCCGCCGACCGCGACGGTAAATGGAGCTCCCATGTGTTCAGAGAGCGCGCCAGCCAGCAGCGCTCCTAATGGCGCCATGCCCATCATCATCATGGAATACGCAGACATGATGCGGCCGCGCAGGCGGTCGGGGACCATGGACTGGATAAGCGTATTCGTCGAGGCCATCTGCACCATCATGGACAGACCTATCGGAATCAAGAAAACTGCGGAAAGCCAAAACAGTCGCGAATAGGAAAACAGAATTAGAAAGCCTCCGAAGGAAGCTGAGGCCGCGGGAACCCATGCTCCCAGTCCTCTTAGGCTGGACTTGGTTGCCAGCGTGAGGGCGCCGATCAGCGCTCCCGTCCCGCTGAATCCCATCAGCATTCCCAATCCGCGGGCTCCGCTGTGCAAGACTTGATCCGCAAAAATCGGCATCAGCACTGCATACGGCATTCCTACGAGACTCACGATGCCAACCAGCAGCAACAGGGCAAAGATTGGCTTTGTTCGAAAGACCCAGAGGAAGCCTTCTTTGATGTCCTCCACAGCCGATGTTTCCTGGGGACGACGAGTCCACGGTGGAACTTTCATCATCAGAAGCCCGGCAAGCACGGCGACGTAGCTGACTGCATTAGCGAAGAAGCACCATCCTTCGCCGATACTGGCGACCAGGATGCCGGCAATCGCCGGGCCGATGACGCGGGCGCCGTTGAACATCGAGGAATTCAGTGCGATGGCGTTCATCAGGTCATCCCGACCCACCATTTCGACAATGAATGCCTGGCGCGCGGGAATATCGAAGGCGTTTACAAATCCAAGCAGAGCGGCGAGCACGAAGACCTGCCACACCTTTACTACTCCAAGCAAGGTGATTGCCGCCAGGATGAAGGCGAGGATCATAGACAGGGTTTGCGTAGCAATAATTACGCGATGCCGGTGGCGACGATCGACGACGGCGCCCCCAATAGGCGAGAGCAGGAAAATGGGTATTTGCGAGCAAAAGGAAACCGCGCCGAGCAGCAGCGATGATCCTGTCAGCCGGTAGATCAACCAAGCCTCAGCGACATTCTGCATCCACGTGCCGACCAGCGAAATCAGTTGACCAGCAAAGAAGAGCTGGAAATTACGATGGCGCAAAGAGCGGAAGGCGCCGGCAAATCGCGAAGGCAAACTTGTGGTCAGCGTAGCCACGTCTCGTTCGATGCTGCAGCTGGGACGAAAACCCCCCGTTGCTGGGAAATCCAGTACACTGCCGCAACTTCCATCATACCGACTGGGAAGGTCAGGAGGATGAATTGAGTCCAACTATCGCCTACTTCAAGGAGTTATATGCCTACAACACCTGGGCGAACGATCGTGCCTTCGATGCTGCCGAACCGCTACACGCAGACTTGTTGAAGCGGGACTTGGGCAATAGCTTCGGCTCACTGCACGACACATTCACGCATATTGTCGGGGCAGAGTGGATCTGGCTGGAGCGCTGGTTTGGGCGCTGGCCTCCGGCTTTGCTGCAGCCATCAGAATTCAGTGATCGTAAGGCGCTTCGTTCGAAGCTGAACCAAGTTCGCTTAGATCGCGAGAAGTGGATTTCCACTCTGCCGGAGAAGACCTTGGGCGCGGACATGCGCTATCGGAATCTACGGGGAGAGTTCTACAGTTATCCGCTATGGCAGCAGCTCGCGCATGTAGTCAATCACTCGACATACCATCGCGGGCAGGTCACTACGATGCTGCGGCAGCTCGGCGCGGCGGCGGTCTCGACTGATCTTCTGCTCTACTACGACGAGCACAACAAGCAGCGTTCCTGAGGCTGCACATTGGGAGCCGCGGCAATTTTCTGCACGTGTCGGTCCGAAATTTTCGTTTCGGAAGGTTGTGCGCGGAAACTATTTGTTACCTTTGTGTATCCAAAATTTTTGAAAAACTCTTGCGATTGGAGAAATGTTGTTTTATTTTCACATTCGGTATGCAGGAACACGACGAAAATGCGGATGACGTAAGCGCTTCGGATCGCGCGCGCCAGCGTGCGCAGAAGGCGCAAAAGCCGCACAGCAAAAAGAAGAAAGAGTAGCTCGGCAGAGATCACGCTCTTAGTGTTCCCGTAGCCGGCGCAGCGCTATCACATCCCTACTCAACGTATCAGGCAAGAGCTGACCAGTGCCTGAGGCGGTCAAGGTGCATCCACTGGCCGCATTACGCGCGCAATGGCGTCGATCAGGATGCGATTCTGGTCAGGCGTGCCGACTGTGATGCGCAGCGCATTGGGAATTCCCCAGGGCGTGAGGCTGCGGACAATGCAGCCCTCGTTTTGAATGCGAGCTGCGAGCTGGGTCGGATCTTCCGAAGTTTCCAGATAAAGAAAGTTAGCGGTGGTTGGCACTACTCGGAAGCCCAGTTCCTGAAGCCGCGGAGTCAGATACTCGACTCCCTCGCTGTTGCGTTCAACAGAAAGATGAATGTGCGTCTCGTCTTTCAATGCTGCGATCGCGCCGGCCTCGCCTGTGCTGGAGACCGAGAATGCCGTCCGCATCTGGGCGAAATAGCGCAGCATCTGCGGATCGCCGAGGCCATAACCAACGCGCAATCCAGCCAGTCCATGCGCCTTCGAGAAGGTCCGCAGTACGATGACGTTCTGCCGTCCTTTCCTCACCCATTCGATCGAGCGTGAGTAAACCTGATTCTTCTTGCGCGCGGAAAACTCTCCATAATCCGAATACGCCTCGTCCAGCGCGATCATTACATGCGACGGGATGCGCTCGATGAATCGATCAAGCTCGTCGGCGAAAAACATGGTTCCCGTCGGATTGTTCGGGTTCGCGATATACACGACCCGTGTATCCGGCGTGATCGCTTCGGCTATCGCATCGAGGTCGAAGCCATCGTCCCGGGTTGGAACCAAGATCAGCCGCCCCCCTGCCGCACACGTCACGATCGAATAGATGATGAACGAACACCTGCTGGTCACCGCATTCAGCCCTGCAGCCAGCAGCGTGCGGGCAAGGATGTCGATCAGGGCTGTCGAACCGTCAGTAACGAGAATCTGTTCCGGCTCGACGCCGTGATGCTCAGCGAGTACGAGGCGCAGGTGGTTGGCATCACTATCGGGATAAAAATTGATCGCAGTTGCTGCCTGCCGTATCGCGGCGATTGCCAGTGGAGATGGGCCGAAAGGATTCTCGTTGGACGCTAGCTTGATGCAGCGAATGCCACTTTCGCGTTCGGCCTGGCGCACCGGTTTGCCCGGCACATACTTCGACAGCGCTCGTATGTGAGCCGGTACAAAATCTTCGATCTTTTTCATCAATTCGCTTCAGGAGGGTCAAAAGAACTTGAGAGTGTATCAGGAACTTCGGCGACGGGGGCCGTTGTTTGGGCGCCTCTGACCACTTCTGCCATCAGGGCGCTTTGACCATTTCTTGCCCGCACTGCTTTGCCCGAATTGCGAGGACTTCGATCCTCGATTGAAGCCTCCTCGTGCGCTTTTGGAGCGCTCTGGAGTTCCAAAACCTTGACGCGCACCACCACGATCTTTGAATGACGGTCGATCAGCGAAAGAACCGCGATTATCGTGTGGCCGCTCAGAGAATTCTTGTGCGCGCTTGTCCCGTCGCGTTCGATCAGAGAACTGCCCTGGCCTTTCCCGGCGGCGATCCCCTTTGCCGCCGCCGAACTTCACCGCGCGCTCGCCTGCGTGCTGCGCACGCTCGTAGTCGCGCCGAGGGGCGCGAAAGGTTCGTCCACCGTCTTCGCGGTCTCTGCGTTTTTGCTCTTCGCTGAATCGGGGTTCGCGCTCACTGCGGCTCTCACGCGGGCGTTCTTCATCTCTCTGTCGAAATGGCCGCCGAGATGCTCCGCCATCTTGGCGCCTGAAACGTTGGTCATCGCGCTCGGATCGAGATGTCGTTTGTGGCTCCGTCGCGCGCTGCAACTGCGATACCTCTCTTGGCGTCAGAATTCGTGACTCACCTGGCGGCACATCCAGCTCGAGCGGTCCGTAGCGAACGCGACGGATTTTTTCCACGTGATGTCCGATCTCCTCGAACATCTTCCGGATTTGCCGATTACGTCCTTCGTGCAGCGTGACTTCGAGCCAGGGATTGTCCGCTTCTTTAATCACGCGAATCTGTGCCGCGGCGGTGCGTACGCGGCGCTTCGGATCGCGCTCCTCGGCGATAGAGACCCCAGAGCGGAGGCGGCGAAGCTGTTGCTCGTCCGGCTGGCCGGCAACCTTGACCAGGTAGGTCTTGGGAATGTGAGAGGCGGCCTTCATCAGCTTGTGCGCCAGCACTCCATCATTCGTGAGCAGCAGCAGGCCTTCGCTGTTGAAGTCGAGACGTCCGATGGGGTAAAGGCGAGCGTTGCTGTGCACGAGCTCCATTACCGTGGGCCGGCCCTCGGGATCCGATACAGTGGTTACGTATCCCTTGGGCTTGTTGAGGGCGACATACTCATGACCCTCGGCGCCTTTTAGAAGCTTGTCATTGACACGGATGGAATCCACCTGAGGATCGGCTTTGCTGCCGAGCTCTGTGATGGTAGTGCCATTGACGCTCACCAGGCCCGATTGGATCAGCTCCTCGGCTTTGCGTCGCGAGGCGATTCCGGCAGCGGCAATGATCTTCTGAAGGCGTTCGAGAGGCATGGTGTTTACCTACTGCATGGCCGAGATGCAGCATGCTGCGTCTCTACGACGCTGCTTTTGTATCCAAGTGCTCGTCTTGCGGCATCGAGGCTTGTTGCTGGTCTGTAATTTCGCTTACGGAAGAAGAAGAACCGTCGGCGCCATTCGTGTCGGCACGGCCTTCGACGAACAGATCGCTCTGCGCTGCCGAGGTCAGCTTCTCAAATTCTTCGATGCTCGGAAGTTCGTTGATGTCTTTCAGGCCGAAGCGTAATAGAAAGTCTTTCGTTGTTTTATACAGAATCGGACGCCCGATCACCTGCTTTCGACCGGCGGTTGTAATCAGCTTACGCGCAATCAAGTTCGCGAGCACTCCGCTGCAATCGACTCCGCGGATTTCACTGATCTCGGGCGCTGTGACCGGCTGCTTGTAGGCGATAACGGCGAGTGTCTCCAATGCCTGCAGCGAAAGTCGGATCGGCGGCTTCAGACTCTTGGCGAAGGAGCGCACCGCGTCATGATGCTCCGGTTTGGTCGACATCCGGTAACCGCCCGCAACCTGCCGGATCTCCATGCCGTGCTCAGACGAGTCGTATTCCTTCACCAGCTCGTCGAGGACTTCACGAACACGTCGGCGGCTGCGCTCGCGATGTTGCTTCGCTTCCTGCTTCGCGTCGGAGAGCGTCTCATCCGATTCTGTCGGATGGCCGTCGTTCTCGACTATTTGCATCGGCAGTGGAGCCTCGGAAGGTTGAGATCCGAGCTCTGCAGAAATCTCGTCTGCGACGACCGAGAGTATCTGCTCGAGTATGACCGGTTCTTCGGCAGCGTAAATAATGGCTTCGATTTTTGCTTTAAGGCTCATCGGTTACTCGTAAAGCATAGTAGAGGCGGCATCTGCGTCTCTACCATTCAGCATACGACGGCAAAAAAGTCGTTCATTTCCAGTCGTCCCGAACGGCCGCACCTTCACCCATCACGGCTTCGAAATTCTCGTGCTTCTTAATCAGTATCTCGCCAAACACCCTCTCCTGCCGCAGCAGGATCGCCTGCAAGCGCACGAGTTCCAGAATGGCAAGGAAGGTACACACGAGCGCGTTGCGTGATTGCATGGGCTGCAGCAGGCGTTTCAGACGCAGCGGCTTGTCTTCAAGCAGCAGCCGTCGGCGAAGATAGTCGATCATCTGCGAGACTGTGACAACGTCCTGATCAATCTGAATAATGGGACGCTCACGCACACGATCGAGAATCTGTTGGAAGGTTCGCACCAGGTCGACAACGTCGGCGGCCAGTTCCGGCTCGGCGCCTTCATCTTCTTTGAAGTCCTTCAGTGCGGGATTGCTCCAGACAGCTTCTTCAATCTGCTGCTTCTGCAGAAGCATCTGCGCCGCGCTTTTGAATTTCTCGTGTTCAAGCAGGCGCTCAACCAGCTCATTGCGCGGGTCCTCTTGCACTTCCGCAGGAGCGTCGGGATCATGCGGCAAAAGCATCTTTGACTTGATGTGAATGAGCAGGGCGGCCATGTAGATGAACTCCGCCGCTACGTCCACGTCGAGCTGCTTCAGATTTTCGACGTAGCCGAGATACTGCGCCGTGATCTTGGCGATGGGAATGTCGTAGATGTCGATATCCTGCTTACGAATCAGGTCGAGCAGCAAATCCAGCGGCCCCTCAAAAACGGTGCCGACACTCACGGCGAAAGGAAACTCGCTGGGTTCGCGGTTGATGATCGGCATCTCAGGCATGAGCTACTGTGCGGCTCCTTCGACTGGCTCTTCGTAATGCTTTGACATCCTCATCGCTGCGCGAACCTCTTCCATCGTTACTTCGGCTGCGCGGCTTGCCCGACTCGTTCCATCTTCCAGCACTTCCCATACTTCGCGTGGATTTTTCTCGTAGTGCCGGCGGCGCTCCTGCATCGGATTCAGCACTGATACGAGTGCATCCGCGGCCCATCCTTTGCATTCGATACAGCCAATGCCGGCACTGCGACATCCAGCGTATACCTTTTGCAGAGTATCTTTGCTGCTAAAAATTTTGTGCACATCGCCGACCGGGCAGACATCGGGATTGCCGGGATCACTGCGGCGCACTCGCGCCGGATCGGTGACCATCGTCTTCAGCTTCTGCCGAATCAGCGGCTCGGGATCACTCATCAGAATTGAGTTCCCATAGGACTTCGACATCTTGCGTCCATCGGTGCCGGGCAGCTTGGGTGAAGGCGTCAGCAGCGCCTGAGGCTCCGGAAAGACATACGTGCGCCTCGCATCGGGATCGCCCGACTTAACCACGCGCGGGTAAAAGCCGTTGAAGCGACGTGCAATTTCCCGCGTGATCTCGATGTGTGGGACCTGATCTTCGCCCACCGGCACGAAATGGGCTTGATAGATCATGATGTCCGCGGATTGCAGTAGCGGATAGCCGAGAAAGCCGTAGGTATTCAGGTCCTTCTCACGAATATTTTGCTGCTGCTCCTTATAAGTGGGAACGCGCTCCAGCCATCCAAGTGGAGTGATCATCGAGAGCAACAAATGCAACTCCGCATGCTGCGGCACATGCGATTGGATGAACATCGTGCACTTCTGCGGATCGAGTCCGGCTGCCAGGTAGTCGAGCATCACCTCAATCGAATTTTGCTTAATGAGTGAGGTGTCAGCGTAATCGCTGGTTAGTGCATGCCAGTCAGCGATGAAGAAAAAAGAATCGTAGTTTTCCTGCAGCTTCACCCAGTTCGCGAGGGCGCCCACATAGTTGCCGAGGTGCAGCTTTCCGGTGGAGCGCATGCCGCTCAGAATGCGCTGCTTTCGTCCGGAAATCGTCGAGTTCGGGGTGAGAGTAGAGGCTTGAGAAGAGGCCTGATCCATCAAAGTCTCATTAGATTATTTCTAAAGATGTCCATCGCAGGTCCGAGCAAAGGTCCGAGAAACGGCACTCTCAAGAGGACGAGTATCCACAAGATCGCGATTCCTGCCATGTCAAACATACGGCGCACTCCGTCCGGCAGGAAATGACGCAGGACATGACTGCCATCAAGTGGCGGCAAGGGAATCAGATTAAAAATGCCGAGAAGTACGTTAATGAATATTCCTTCGTATAGAAGCGCCGCGAATGGCGTGAGTATGGTGCCTGTGTTGAGCGATCCGCTCGCAACAATGTCGTGTACAACACGATGACCTGTGGGCGACGTCTTCGCGATAATTCCCAAAAAGAGAAAGCAGCCAACGGCAACGATGAAGTTGCTGATAGGACCAATGAGCGAAGTAAGAATGTCATCCCGCACAAGATGCTTGAAGTTCCGTGTGTCAACCGGCGTAGGTTTTGCCCATCCCAGGAGCGGAGCTCCAGTGATTGCCGCGATCAGCGGAAGCAGAATCGTGCCAAAAAGGTCGATGTGTCTGATGGGATTCAGGCTAATGCGACCAAGCATTCGCGCCGTAGGATCGCCCAGTCGATTTGCCATCCATGCGTGTGCTGATTCGTGCACGCTGATGGCAAAAAGGAAGACGATGATGTCGAAAACGACAATGACAGCATGCAAATTCATGCGGAAAGTCGATGGTAACAGGGAATAGGGGAGAGGTTACAGGGGAGGGAACAGGGAAAAAGGAGGGTGGATCAGCGTTGTCCCGACCGCTGTACCCTGTCTCCTCTTGCCTCTGGGGCGATTGTCTTCACTTTAACGGTCTTGGCTGGAATTCCTGCCACCACGTTATACGGCTCAACATCTTTGGTGGCGACTCCCATCGAGCCAACGATTCCTTGCTCGCCAACGGTGACTCCGCTGAGCACGGTTGCGTGATAGGTCACGCGAGCGCGTGGACCGATAACCGTCTTATGGTTGCTCACTATCATTGAGTCGTTCAAATCGTGCGCATGCGAGTAAACATTTGCGTAATCGGAGATGGAGCTTCCCTCGCGAACGATGAGCTCGCCGCGGTCGTCGAGGAGAACATATTTGTGGATGACGCAGTTGTCCTCGATCGTGAGGTTGTAGCCGAACGAAACTTCAATTCCGTGAAAGAGCTTCACATTCTTGCCAAGCGACTTGAACACGTGTTTGGCGACCATGTAGCGCATGCGATATCCCAGCCAGTGATTGAGGCCTAGCGGAGAGCGATCGAACATCATCCAGAACCAGATGAGGGGCTTGCGCGGCGCGTATCGAAGGGGATCGACGTCGCCGTAATACTCAGGCTCGAGTGTGGCATTCCGCGGGTCGAATGAGTGCGTCAAAGCTCGCGCTGAGAGTTGGGAAGTGACCGAAGCGTTGTCGTACTCTTCATTCTCATCTTCCGGTACATAGGGACGACCTAGATAGATCTGGTGGAGCGCGTCGCGCACGACCACGCTGCGATGAGCCGGATCGGGATTGGAGAATTCCTTGTCGAGATGATCGATCCAGGCGAGAAAACTCTTCTCGGCGTCAGGATGGAGCGTGCGGTATTCGTAGCGCGGCATGGTGAAGGTGAGCTTCGAGTTCTGATTCTATAGGAGGAAGCGGTGTCTCTTAGGCCCACTTACTCGAAGTAAACTCGACCAGCTTTACCAGCTTCTCGCGAGCTGCTCCGGAGTCGAGTGACTCCGCAACCATCGGCATTGCTTCCGACATGGAATCGGCCCGCCCTGCAACGACCAACGCTGCGGCGGCGTTGAGCAATACCACATCACGCCGCGGAGATTTCTCTCCGTCTACAATGCGGCGGATGATCTCAGCATTTGCCTTCGTGTCGCCACCCTGTATCTCTGAGATGGGAGCAGTGCGCAATCCGAACTCTTCGGGCGAGACATCGTAATGCCGGATCTGGCCATTTCTGACTTCGGCGATATGGGTTAGGCCGGTGATGGTGATCTCGTCCAAGCCATCGCTGCCATGAACAACCAGCGCGCGATGCAGTCCCAACATCTGCAGCGCTTGTGCGAGTTTCCCTACAAGTGACGCAGAGTAGACTCCAACCACCTGAGCCGACGCGTGCGCCGGATTGCATAGCGGACCTAGTAGATTGAATACCGTCCGCAGCCGCAGTTCACGTCGGGCCGGCTGTACATACTTCATTGCCGAATGCATCGATGGCGCAAACAGGAAAGCTATGCCGACCGTTTCCAGGCACTCGGCAACGCGCGCCGGTGGCAACGTAATGTTGATTCCCAGAGCCTCAACTACATCCGCCGACCCACACTTGGACGTGACGCTGCGGTTGCCGTGCTTGGCAACGCGAACGCCGGCGCCAGCCACGGTCAGCGCCGTCGCAGTCGAGATATTGAAGGTCCCGCTGGCATCACCGCCTGTACCGCAGGTGTCGACGAGAGCGTCACGCTCAGTCCCACTGACATCGAGGGCAAAATTGTGGACCTTCAGCGGAGCCGCTGCTTTGCGGATCGCCTCCGCGAAGCCGACGATCTCCTCCACGGTCTCGCCCTTCATATGAAGCGCGACCAAGAGCGCCGCGATCTGCGCGTCTGTAGCCCCTCCGCTGAGAATCTCCGACATAACCTCGCGCGCCGCGTCGCGCGAGAGCGATTCGCGGTGGTTCGCGACCTGATGTAGGGCCTCAAGGATCATGCGGAGTAACTACAAGCTAAATCAGAGGTGAAAGGTGTATCAACCGAAGGCATACAGAAGGGCCGTCGGTGATCGGCAGTCGGCGATCGGCCAGTACGGAGGATAGTGAGCGCACTGAAGCTAACCGGCCGAAAGCTGACAGCTGAGAGCCGACAGCCTGCCTTCCTTGAGTTAAACTCGGAGCAATGCGGGTCCTCGGCATCGATTGCGGCACTGAATACACGGGCTACGGAATCGTGGAGCAGCATGCCGATGGGCGCCTCGCTTTTGTGATGGCCGGAGCGATTCGGCTCTCAAGACGCGAGTCAATGGCAAAGCGTCTGTCGACGGTGTTTACAGAGCTTTCGCATCTGATCTTTTCGACCTCTCCGCAGATGGTCGCGATCGAAGAGGTGTTCTACTCAGTGAATGCCAAGTCGGCGCTGAAACTGGGGCAGGTTCGGGGGGTTGCTATGCTTGCCGCTTCCTCAGCGGGGCTCGAAGTCGCAGAATATTCACCGCTATCGATCAAGTCTGCTGTCGTGGGATATGGCAAAGCCGAAAAGATTCAGGTCCAGCATATGGTCGCACACTTATTAAACCTTCCCGAACTGCCGCGCCCTGCCGATGCTGCGGATGCCCTCGCGATTGCTATATGCCATCTGCACACACATGCGACGCTGAAGCGCTACGAGGTGGCAAGTCGCGGATGAGCGTTCTTCGGCGGTTTGCCGGGTATTCCGTGATCTGTCTCATTGCTAGCCAACTGCAGGCGCAGCAACAGGATGCAGCAGTCATATTCAACTTTTCATGGAAATACGGGAAGCCTTCCGACTACATCGTGACTGTCCACCGCGGCGGTCAGGTGGATTACGTTTCCGATGACCATTCATTGAGCCAGACTCAAGAACGGAATCAGCCAGTAGAGAGCAACGTTGAGCAGTCGGTCCAGGCCGCCGATGCGGCGTCGCAGGACCGCTTTACGAAGCAGTTCCAGGCGACGGACGCGATACGAGAGAAGATTTTTGTCTTGGCGGAGCAGGTCAAGTTTTTTGACGGGCAGTTTGATTTCACTGCGCATCCGATTGCTCAAACGGGGAGCAAGACGCTGAGCTTCCAAGACGCTAGCCGTCATACCTCGACCACCTACAACTACTCTGAGAATCCATCTATCCAGCAGCTTACGGAGATCTTTCAAGGCATTTCTCTAACCATCGAGAGCGGCCGCAAACTGGACTTTGACCGTCGCTTCGACAAGCTATCTCTCGATCAGGATCTCAAGGCCATGGACGCTCTCTCCAAGGATGGACACCTTTACGAAGTCCAGGCGATTGCGCCAATGCTGCAACGGATCGCGGCGGATCGCACGGTCCTGCACATCGCTCAGCAAGCCGCACAGCGAATTCTAGGCCGGGCTGGCCTGGCAGCTGCTCCCAACCCAGTTCAATAACTCGCAACGCTGGCCTTCAGAAAGTGTTCTAATATATTGAGCTACTTAGGGAGCCCGGTATGTCCAGTTTGGCATTAGGCTCGTCCCGCTGCGTTCGCGTCTTTCCTGCCTTCCTCATTTTTCTCTGTCTAAGTCTGGCTGTACCGCTGCTAGCGGATTCGCATGCGCGCATCGTGCGCTTGAGCTATGTCGATGGCGACGTGGAGCTCGACAAAGGCGACGGCCGCGGGTTCAATACCGCGTACATGAACATGCCCGTCTCACACGGATGGAAACTATGGGCACGCGACGGTCAAGCCGAAGCCGAGTTCGAGGATGGCAGCTCCATTCGACTCACGCCCGATACACTCATCGTGTTTTCGGATTTGAGCTTGGATTCCAATGGTGGGCGCAATACTTCGGTGGAGCTACAGCACGGAACCGCCTATCTTGATATGCGTCATCGCGATCAAGACAGGTTCCAGCTCACTGCCGGACGCGATCGAATTGATCTGTTGAAAGCAGCGCACTTCCGCATTTCTGCGGACCAGCATGAGGTTGAATTAGCGGTGCTCGGTGGCGAGGTGCAGGTTTCTAACGGAACGGCGGCTGAAGTCGCAGTGCGAAAGGGAGAGACAATTCGTCTCGATGACGATGATCCCAGCCGTTATTATCTCGCCAGGAATATCGACGTAGAGAACTACGACAATTGGGACGGCGAGCGGGTCAAGAATCATGACGACGTAGTTTCGAGCACGGCTCTTACAGGTACCAACAACAGCCTTGTCTATGGGCTTTCCGATTTAAGTTCTTACGGCGACTACTTCTATGTTCCCGGATACGGCTACATGTGGCGTCCAGCGTCTGCGTCATTGGGTTGGGATCCCTTTGCCGACGGCTACTGGATGTCTTATCCCGGCTCGGGATATTTGTTCGTTTCGAGTTATCCGTGGGGTTGGGCTCCGTATCGATATGGGTCATGGCAGTTCGTGAATGGCCGGGGATGGTGCTGGGCTCCTGGAAATCACTGGAACTCCTGGCACACGGTGCCTCCCGTGCATAATCGCCCGCCGAACTACCATCATCCCGAGGCTCCGCATCACGGTCCACCAGTAATTGCTGTCAATGGCGGAACGCAGATGCCAGTGCCACGCAGAGTCGTGATCGACAATGACGCATTAGAGCACCGTTGGCCTCACGCAGTGAAAGAGACGGATGCCAGCAGGCAGGTGCTGCGCCAAGCCCAATCGCAGACGACGGTTCCGGCATCTGGCTTCACCTCGGGTACCTCCGCACCGGCAGGAACGATCGTAGGCACGTTCCCGACGACCACAGTTGCGGGCTCTGGGCGAGTGAATCAGACGAATGACGCGCTGCGTCGCTCGGACGCTCTGCGGAATGAGCGCATGGAACGAGATCACCGCAACTTTGAACTAAATCGTTCCCGGCAGGCCATGCAAGTTCCCTCAGCGGGACGGCAGCCCGCTGGCCATTCGTCACCGATGCATTCTGAGAATCATCCGAGTCCGTCAATGAGTCCCAGAATGGAATCCCCGCGAACTCCGAGCATGCGTATGGAGTCGCGGCCTATGGGAGCTTCAGGGTCCATGGGTTCGTCGCGCTCAGCGTCCCCATCGTCTGGTGGCGGATCGATGTCACATGGATCGAGTGGAGGCGGTGGCGGCGGACACTCGGGCGGCAATCACCGATGATTTCCTATAGGCGCAGTGCCTAAGGCATAGTGGATCTTCGCTAGCTCACTCAAGCTCAGGGCTTCGGCACGAGCGTTGGGGTCAGCCGCAGCTTCTTGGATTGCCTCGCGGATCTCCTTGCCTCCATACCGAGTGCGCAAGTTGTTAAAGAGAGTCTTACGCTTGTGCGCGAATGCCAATTTGCAAAAATTGAGGAATTCCCGGGCATCAACTCCCAATTCGGCAATCTTCGGTGAAATCCGAAAGCGGAGCACGCTCGAATACACCTTTGGGGGTGGAGAGAACGCTCCGGGCGGCAATGTAAAGAGCTGCTCCACATCCGCAAAAAGATTCGCCGTTACCGTCAGCAACCCATAATCGCGAGTGCCTGGTTCAGCGGCGAGCCGATCCGCTACCTCCTTTTGCACCATAAGTACGATTGTTTCAATCCACGTGTATTGCCCAAAGAGACGCAAGACAATGTCTGAAGTGATGTAGTACGGAATGTTTCCGACAACCTTGGCGCGTTGATCTTGACCACCACGCGAGAGCAACAGTTCTTCGAGTGGCACCTTCAGGAAGTCCGCTTCCACGATCTCCACATTCTTCGCACTCGCGAAGGCGACGCGCAAGCGCTGGGCCAGCATCGAATCGAATTCAATTGCGAAAAGATGGCGGGCACGCTCGGCGAGCAGATGGGTAAGAGCGCCGCGTCCTGGCCCGATCTCCACCACGTTAGACTGCCGCGAGTCGCCTAAGGCATCAACGATGCGTCGTGCTGCGTTTGCGTCTACCAGGAAATTTTGCCCGAGCTTCGGCTTGCCTACCGGAGACATCTTGTGTCGTGCAGCGTTGACCTGTTTTTGTGCGGACATTAGACTCGACGTTTTGCCTT
>QIBA01000048.1 GCA_003225175.1 Acidobacteriota bacterium | reverse complement strand
CATAGGTCAGCTCTTCGACTATTGGTTTCGCATCAATGGAAATGCTGAGCCACGTATGGCAATACTGGTCCCCAGCACACCGGATGACGCAACCAAGAAACTCCTTCAGTGGCTGGAAATAGGTCTCCTTTGGTTCTCGGGCGAGAAGCTTACAAGCTGTAGTAATTGGCTTGCTGATCTCGTTGGTTGAGAATAGCAGTTCAGCTTGCTTTCCGAAGGCGACGATGCAGCCGGACCAGCACGCTCTCAGGAATTCTGAGCGTAAGATAACGCCGCTTCTTCATGCTTCCCGCGTTGCCGAAGACAAGGATGCCAGGCTCGTTTTCAAACATTCTGCGCACTGTCCTAGGACTCAGTCCCCACAGTCTTCCAATCTCTTCCGCTGAATAGTGCCTCTCCACAGCCTTGTCGTTGATCGTCTGATCCGAAAAGGCTTCCGGAGTTGAGGGCATGAGCGGATAGTCAACTCCGTTCATTTGAATGCCTCATCTTCACGGAAATAAGTGATCGCCAGGCCGAGTGGATTCACCTGAATCAGTTCGTTCGGAACTGACTCGCGGAAAAGAAAGACAAAGTGCGCCGTGTAGAGCGTGCGCTTGCTCTCGGCATGATCGACCGGCGAATATGCGATCTCGTGGAAATCGACCGTCGCCTTGTATGGAGCCGCTCGCAGGTCTTCAATTGAGACCTTCTCGACCTCGACGTCGATGTCAGGCCTGCTCGTCGAGTTCTGCAGGTAATCGTCTATCATGTGATCCTTCCGGTATGCTTCGGCAACGCTGTTCCCGAGCTGCGCTTCCATGAAGAGCAACGATTTCTTGAAATTGTCCCGAATCGTGTAGCGATTCCGGCTGTAGTAAAGACGGCAGAACTCGCTCAGGAAATATTTGATTTCCCCATCTTGAGGCTTATATCCGAGGGTGTCGTATGACACCGCTTCGGCACGGCCAATATCGCTAATGCGGATCACCAGCGGCTTAAAGTTCTGGACCATGCGAACGGTCTTGACGTTCGTGTAGATCAGACCGGCAGCAACGAGAGCCATCGCCAGCAAGGCGATTTTCAAGTACGTATTCGTGACAATGGCGTCCCCGAACTGCTCCGCATAAAGCTGCTTCGCGGCATTGAATGTGGCGTCCTGCTTTGCTTCGGCAACCATAAATCAACCTCGACTGACGTAGGCGACCATTGCCGCCGCCAAACCGGAGTCAGCTCCCGCTGCTCCGCTGAACAGGTGATTGGTTAAGGCGGGAATCTTCAGCAATCCATAAATAGCAATCAGGAGGAAGATGAACATCGCGGGAAACGCCGTCATCCACTGATCGCTGGTCGAGGCTGGTCTTCTTCAGTATTGTCAGTAACGTCGGGCGGATCTTCCTATCCAGCGGAGAGAGACGCCACGGATTGTCGCGAGTCAAGTAACGTCGTAGTGGGCGGCACCCGCCACGCTTCTGGCTCGGACCCGCAGACCTCTCCGCGGCTGGCTTCACAATTCCCTCACCCTTCTCATTAGAATGCGTTATCGATCAGCGTTTTGTCATGCACTGACTGCCTTTAGCTGGGCGTCGCTGCCGCCCCCAATGGCATCGCGATCTGTTCGGTGGCGCGCTTGTCGAAGATGGGCAATAGCTTGGCGGCCACGTGGCGCTTGAGACGGCGAACACGCAGGTCCGCGATGATGCAATAGGCGATCAAAAATGCCACTGGCACACCCACGATGGCCGTAAACAGAGCAATCAGACTGGCTGCCGTATTATCGTTGCTCATAAGAGCGAACAAGTGCGAGATGCGCATGTGAACGGAAGCAGCGCCCATGCTTAGGGCGATGAATATCATGGGCAGCATGAGCCATATTGCCGGCTGTAGCATGCTCTTCACGACCGAGTCGACGAAATCGACATTCCACGTCGAATGATTGCGTACCAGGAAATAGTCCCCACTCTTCTGGCCTTTCCTGATGCTCCAGGCTGCCGACACCTGGTGACCCTCGCGCAGTGCGACATCCACGTTCGTCAGATACACGGCACGCTCGACGCCATTGTTCTCGCGAATGAAGAATCGATCATGAATGGACGTGCTAGTCGAAATCGAGACTGGCTGGTTATTGCCGCCGCCGCTCACGTGTGTCTTGACGACTTCGGACTTAGTCGGGCTGAGTACTGTGCCGGTGCTCGCGTACACCTGGTAAGTGCTCCAGCCCGAACGGATCGTGAACGGATCCGCGTTATCCAGCCCAAATGGGCCTATTTCTCTCGCTAACCCGAGGGCGAGGAGCAGCAGCGCAACCATCGTGTAGGCAAAAAGGTTGCCCGACGGGATGCGCCATGGCTGAGGATGAGACTGGTGCGCAATGGCCACGACTCGAAGCTGCTGCATGCAATCGCGCCGGAACTCATTTCCCCTGCCAGCGACCCGCCATTTTTCGTTGAGGCGCGTAAGGACAGCGTCAAGAGCCTTGATGGATTTATCTTCGGTGGCGGCATCGATCTCTTTGTTCTCGTAGTCGCTGCGGAATTGGCCCTTCCGGAACTCGAGATCGGCGGCCTGCTCGACATCGCGCTTATAGTCGGCCGACGGCATGCCCTGCACAACCTTGGGCGGTCGCACCGGCCACCCCATGGCATTAAGCCGCTGCTGATAATCGCGCTCGAAGTCACTTCTCCGGCCAGCCGCCCACCATTTGTTATACAGGCTCAAATAATCGGCGCTAGAATTCTTGATCGCTGCCTCGTATGTGGCGCGGTCGATCTCACCGTTGTTGTAGCGGGCGGCCTCCACTCTCCACCGATAGTGGATAGCGGCGGCCTGCTCGACATCGCGCTTATAATCGGCCAGCGACATGCCGTCCTGCACTGCCTTGCCTTGCACAGCCTTGGGCGCAGACAGCGGAATCACCGGGTTTTTCGTGATCGCCTGCGTCAGTTGTACAAGCTGCCAGTCCAAGAAGGCGAAGTAGATTTTGTCTTGCGGGTAGGCATCGACCTGAGGCGACCAGAACAGGACGACCATCACCACGGTCACGAGTTGCACTGCGGCGGAAGTCTTTGCGTTCGAACTGCGTCCCTTGTGCGAAAACACGCGGCCGGACAGGGAGCCTAACGTTCTCGCATTCATTTCGACCTCTTTACAGTGGGGCTTGTTCTACTCGGAAGGGCTGAATGTAGGTTGCAGGCAGGTTGCGGCCCCCGCGCGAAGTGTATGCACAAGGTGCCGTGGCCCTTACCGGCTTGGCGGAAGATTGTGTATTGAACGCGCTGAGTCTATGCTTTTCGATCCTCAAGGGCAAGCTAATTAACTTCCGTAGCGGCAACCCAAGGGTCGCTCAGCGGCTTAACTAATGTGCCACCGCCCAAGTCCTGAGAAACGCGCTTCTATCCAGCAATTAGTTCCTTCCTAAGTCGTCGGAAAACCAGAAACTGACAATTCATCCGGGATTACTAAGCGCCTGTTGACCTGTTTTACGTCAGCCTCGCCGCGCTGCTTCAATGGCGGCGATGTCGATCTTCTTCATCGTCATCATCGCCTCGAAAGCACGCTTAGCCTCACTGCCACCGGCCGCAAGCGCATCGGTTAGTACGCGCGGCGTGATCTGCCATGAGACTCCCCAACCGTCCTTGCACCAACCGCACGCGCTTTCCTGACCGCCATTGCCGACAATCGCGTTCCAATAACGGTCGGTCTCTTCCTGAGTGTCCGTCGCGATCTGGAAAGAAAAGGCCTCGCTGCGCTTGAACGCCGGGCCACCGTTGAGACCGAGACAGGGAATGCCAAGAACGGTGAACTCAACCGTCAGCGCATCGCCCTTCTTGCCGCTCGGATAGTCACCGGGCGCATTGTGAACAGCGGTTACCTTACTGTCCGGGAAGGTGGCGGCATAGAAGCGCGCCGCCTCAAGCGCGTCCTTGTCGAACCAGAGGCAGATCGTGTTCTTTGGTTTCATTCGTGTGCTCCGAGTGCTTGATGCGGCTGTTTGCTTAGCTCTTCATTCTAGCGAAGATCATTTCGGCCAATCTCAAGCTGTCGCTGATTTTTGCGAGCGCCGGGCGCCTTGCCCGGCGTTCTTTATGGCGAGGGAATACCGAGGCGCCGCACGCGGTTCGTTCACAGTCGCGTCGGTCGAGTGGTGGATAACTGGCAGAGAGGTTCTCCGGCCAGAATTTTCTCAATTACTTCAACCACTCCAGGACCGTGTTCCTGCTCCGTAATCACATCCGCTATTTGCTTGATCCTTGGAATCGCATTCGCTACAGCTACCGAGAATCCGCATAGCTCGAGGAACGCTTCATCGTTCTCTGCGTCGCCGATGCCGACTACCTGTTCCGTGGGCAATCCCAATTCCCTCAGCGCCCGGGCGAGACCGGTGGCTTTGTTGACGCCTGCAGGAAGAATCATGAGCGAGTCGCGGTTGAGGATGATCTCCAGCGCCAGTCCCATTTCGGTAATCGTTGTTTGGACACCATGGTAATGCGGCAGCGTTGTGGCCACGATGGAGCGGCCTACAGACAACGGTTGTACGCCGCGCTTGCGCAGTGTTTCCAGGAAGTGTTTCGGAGGTGGAGTCGCCAACGATTCGATGTGGCGGCTTGCCGGCCAGTAGAGGGCCGCGCCGTTTTCGGCCACGATGCAATCAAAGGCATCAGCGTCGGGAACGATCGCGAGCAGGTCCTCGAGTTCGCGTCCGGTTATGAGGAGCAGCTTGCGACTTGAGGCCTTGAAGCGCGCGAGCGCCTGGCGCGTGGGTGGAGCGATATTGCCGTCAAAGGCGAGAGTTGCGTCGTAATCAGAAGCCAATGCCAGAATCGGAGGCGCGGGGTTCATGCGGCGGTGTTTGCGTTGGCTCTTCCCTTTTTTTCCTTGCCTCCAGTGTCGAGCCTTACCTGGCAAAGCTCCGCAATGAGCGTGCCGGCCCAGCGATAAATGTTCTGCTCTCTCACCGTCTGGCGCATGCGTTGCATGCGTGCCCGGCGCTCTTTGGAATCCATTTCCAAACCGTAGTGGATTGCCTCCGACATTTCCTCGGTATCGTAGGGATTCACCACGAGCGCGTCGCGCAGCTCGCGGCTGGCGCCGGTAAAGCGGCTCAACATCAGCACTCCGCTTTCGTCCTCCCGGGAGGACACAAATTCCTTTGCCACAAGATTCATGCCGTCATGCAGCGAAGTGACCAAGCATAAGTCGGCTGCCCGGTAGAATCGGGAAATTTCCTCGTGGCTGTGATGCCGCTTGCGAAACACGATCGGTTTCCAATTGTTGGAGCGGAATCGCCAGTTGATTCGCTCTGCCTCGGCTTCCACTTCTGCCAGAAACTCGTGGTAGCGACGGATGTGAGTTCTGCTGGGTGCTCCAATCTGGATGAAAGTGAATTTTCCTTCGTAGCGTGGATAGCGTTCCAGGAATCTCTCCACTGCAAGAAACCGCTCCAGAATGCCCTTCGTGTAGTCGACTCGATCCACGCCAACGCCGAGATAGAGTGCGTCCACGCCTAACTCCTTGAGCAACGCTTCTCGCTCGGCACTGGCTGCCCGCCAGTCTTGAGGTTGTTTGGCGTTTTCCATATTGGGCGCAACGCTGATGGGAAATGGCTTGACTGCAGTCACGTGATCTTCACGATTTACCGAGAAATGCTCCCATTCCACGCGCGATTCCAGCGAGCGATTTACTGTCTCCAGAAAATTGTCGCAATGGGATTGAATGTGAAAACCGACCAGGTCTGCGGCCAGCAGTCCGTCGAGAAGCTCGCGTTGCCAGGGACAGATACCGAATGCCTCCGGATTCGGCCAGGGAATGTGCCAGAAGATTGCAACGCGGGCGTCAGGCCGCTCCTTCTTGATCATCTTCGGCAACAGAGCAAAGTGGTAATCCTGAATAAGCAGGGCCGGCTGTTTCGTGCCGGCCATCTCGTCCAGCACCGCTTCGGCAAACTTCCTGTTCACCTGTTCATAATGTTTCCAATCCTGGGCTCTGAACAGCGGCCGCGTATGCGCGATATGGCAGAGCGGCCACAGGCCTTCGTTAGCGAAGCCGTAGTAGTAGCCTTCTTCTTCATCTTTGTTGAGCCATACGCGCCGCAGCGTGTACTTCGGCTCGTCGGGTGGAACAGCCAGCCGGTCATTCCGATCAACGGTTTCGCGGTCCGCGTCGCCGCTGCCATGGGCGATCCAGGTCCCGTCACAGGCCCGCAAAATCGGCTCCAGTGCAGTGACCAGTCCGCTGGCTGGAATAAGGACCTTGAGCGACTTGCCTTCTCGGGAATGCATGTACGGTTCACGGTTGGAGACCACAAACAGCCGACTGCTGTTGAGCTTGCTGCGCACGTGTACCGCAAGCCGCTCCGCGGTCCATGTGGATTCGCCTGCTTCACGCAGGCGAGCTTCTTTTTCCGCCGACTCCCGGGCAGCAGCCAGACTCTGCACTAGAGTTGTTACTTCATTCCTTAAAGGCATGAATAAATCGCCGTCCGGTAACGCCGGGGGAGAAGAGACCTTGCCTGCTCGCGAGGCCCTGATCCACTGCAGCGTTCTCGCAGCCGGCCCTTCAATCGTCCAGCGAATAATCAGCAGCGCGGTAATGCCGATGAGGATGACTTCGACCACTACACGCAGGGAAACGCGCTTCCAAAACCTCGAGTTTTGCGCATTGATGTAGCCGGCATCGTGCACTACCACCAGAGTGCCTGCCGGGCCTTGCTCTGTGTTCAAGGGGACCGTGTGAACGTTTAGATAGGTCGAGTTCAGCCATAAAAACTCTCTTGCGTTGCGGCTGTAAGTCTTGATTTTCGAAGCCGCAAAGGCATCGTCCAGAAAACGCTTCCGCAGGGCTGAGGTAATCGCGATGGGGACATCTTGTTGATCGTAAATCGCGATTCCAGCCAGGTGCTCCCGATTGCCGAAGCGTTCGACAAGCTGCTGAAGACTGCGTCTCGAGCGCTTCTCCAGGACAGGTTCAACGCTCTCCTGCAGGCTGTCTGCGAGGATCTGGGCACGCCGTTGCAGGTCCTGTTCCAGCCCGCGTCTCTCTCCTTTGAACTGGGCGTATGCGAACAGGAGAGACACTAGCGTCAGGACAACAACCAGCGCACAAATCAGCCGGAAGCTCAAACGCATCGCTGCTGCCTCCTGTTCTCGTGGGGAAGAGGTGAGTTGATGAGATTTCGCATCGCCGAATCCACCGTGATCTTTACTTGTCTGAAACAGTTTGGCCTATGAAAGGCAGAAATGAGTACGACAGGCCGGATAAGCGAAGTGCATACACTACGTTTTGTGAGATGCAGGTTGCCGAGAAAGAGTTGCGGTATCCATCGCTGGCGGGCCGCAATGTTGTTGACATGTTTCAAGATGGCATTAACCACTCGCGAGCCTGTATGCCCCTTTCTTCCGGAACAGTCATTCGACAGCGACTGGAAAAGCTGGTCGCCTCGCTGTCCCGTATACTCACTCCTCCGGGAGACTCCGATAATGCATTTGCGTGACCTTGTACTTGCAGTCTTATTCATCAAGCTAGCTGCCTTCAGCGCGAATCCACCGGTTTCGTCCACAGACTTCGATCAGCTTTATCCCAATCTGGAAAAGCTCTACGTCGATTTTCATCAAACTCCCGAACTGTCGCTCCACGAACAAAAGACCGCGGCCAAGCTGGTGTCGGAACTGAAGCCGTTAGGGTACGAGGTTACCTCTGGCGTCGGGGGTTACGGCGTGGTGGCTGTGCTCCGGAATGGCAACGGTCCAAATGTTTTGTTGCGGACTGACACTGACGCTCTCCCGGTGGAAGAGAAGACCGGGCTTCCGTTTGCCAGCAAGGTTCGTACCGCCGAAGGCACACCGGTGATGCATGCATGCGGCCATGATCTGCACATGACCGCGTGGATTGGCACGGCTACATGGATGGCCGCGCACAAGCAGCAGTGGAGCGGCACGTTGATCATGATCGCGCAGCCTGCAGAAGAAGTCGTCAAGGGTGCAAAGGCAATGCTGGCCGATGGTCTTTACACCCGTTTCCCAAAACCGAACTTCGCAGTGGCAATTCATGACGCTGATAATTTACCGGCGGGAAAAGTTGGCTACACGCCCGGTTATGCGCTCGCGAACTCCGATTCCATCGACATCACCGTTTTTGGCAAAGGAGGACATGGGGCGCAGCCGCAGATGACGATCGATCCGATCGTGATCGCTGCTCGTATCATTAGCGGGCTCCAGACGCTGGTCTCCCGGCAAAACAATCCGCTCGATCCGGTCGTGGTCACCGTGGGCCAAATTCATGGTGGAACGAAAAACAACATCATCCCCGATCAGGTGATGCTTGGTCTCTCCGTGCGCACTTATAAGAAAGAGGTCCGCGAGCGGATCTTGCAGGGCATCGAACGTGTTGCCAAGGCAGAGGCCGAGCTGGCCGGCGCTCCTCGCGCGCCGGAAGTGAAGACTACGGAAGGCACGATTGCGGTCTACAACGATCCAAAGCTCACGGAGCGGCTCGTCGGATCGTTGCGTCGTTCTCTTGGCGATTCCAATGTGGTCGAAATGCCGCCCAAAATGGTCAGCGAAGATTTCAGCTACTACGCTCAGGATGGCATTCCTGAGGCGATGTTTCACGTAGGGGCCGTGAATCCGGATAAGTTTGCTGAAGCCCAGCAATCGGGAGCGCAATTGCCCTCTCTGCACTCGGCTCTGTTTGCTCCTGACTTTCAACCGACCCTGAGAACCGCGATCCAGAGCGAAGTGACGGAGCTGTTGGAGTTGATGCAGAAGAAATAATCAAAATGCAAAAAACATGACACGGATTGCACCTGAGACGGATCTCACGGATACGTTTGAGCTCAGGTTTGCTGATCTACCAGATATGCGTAATCCGAGTAACCACCCGGCGAGCGCAACATCAGCAATTGCCGGGACCTCGGCTCGGCCGAGTTTTGCGGCGGCAATGAACATGCTCCATTGAAACGATCTTTTCAAAACTCCGGGAGAACACGATCCCAGACTCCAAGATAATTCTCGCACTCAACAGCGGCTCCTCCTCCCTCAAGTTGTCCCTGTATGAGTTCCGGAATGGAACTACCTCTAAACTGGTTTCGGGAGCGGCGGAGGAGATTGGGAGCAGCGCGGGACGCATCTCCCTGAAGCGGGGCAAGGAAGCGCTCCTTCAGGGAAACCTTGTATTTCGCGATGCCAGGCAAGCCGCAGAGTATCTTCTCGAGGAGCTGAAGCAGAGACTCTTTCCCGAACCCCACATCATTGGCCATCGCATCGTGCATGGTGGTCCGCAACTTCGCGAGCATCAGCAGATCACTGCTCGAGTCCTGGGCTTGCTCCGTGAGGCAGTGCCATTTGCGCCGCTGCATCTTCCCGCCGCACTCGAAGTACTTGACTACGCCGCGGAACGCTTTCCGCGAGCGTTTCAAGTTGCCTGCTTCGACACGGCATTCCACCGAACGCTTCCCGAACCTGCCGCTCGGTTACCGTTTTCCGATGTCCTCTGGAAGCGAGGTCTGAGGCGATATGGCTTCCATGGTCTTTCCTTCGAATTCATCGTTGAGACTCTGGGCCCGAAGGTGCCTAAAAAGGTAGTAATTGCGCATCTGGGAAATGGCTGCAGCCTGTGCGCAGTCCAAGACGGCCGATCCATCGATACCACAATGGGACTAACCCCCACAGGTGGTGTGATGATGGGAACGCGCTGCGGAGATCTCGATCCGGGCGTGCTGTTGCGGTTGCTTCAGCATGAGAAATATTCGGCAGAGGAACTGGATCAACTTATGAACCACGAGGCCGGACTTCGAGGCGTTTCCGGCACATCCAGCGACATGCGCCAATTGCTTGCCGATAGCAACAATCCAAATGCGGCACTTGCGGTTGAGATGTTTTGCTATTCCATTGCGAAATTTATTGGCGCCATGGCTGCGGCGCTAAATGGCATTGATCTGCTCGTATTCACGGCAGGAATCGGCGAGCACGCCGCGATGGTACGCTCAAGGGTTTGCTCACGCCTCCAATATCTTGGGATCGTCTTAGACCAATCGGCCAACGAGAGGGACGCGGAGCAAATTAGCGCCGCGAACAGTGGATGCGCTGTTCGAGTGATCCCGACAGATGAAGACCTGCAAATTGCGCGGCACTGCGTTCGATTGGCAGATATAAAATAGGTACAGCCCCGCTTAGCTAGCCTATGTCGACTGCTCGTACAGCGCGTCCTCAAACAGCCTCGCTCCCAGAGGTGCCTCTCACCATCGAGGGTTACAGCGTTCTTCATCAGATGATGAAGTTCCGCTGGCCCGCGTGGCGGCAACTGAGCGGTGTGCAAAAAAACGAGATCATTGGCGAAGCCGCAAAAGTTCTCGAAGAGATGGAGCAGAACGCGATCGGACAATCGGCTCTGTTCTCCTTGCTCGGGCATAAGGGCGACTTGATGTTCGTCCATTTTCGGGAATCGTTTGCTGCCCTGAACCAGGCAGAGTTGGCACTCGCACGCACGAGGCTTGGTGACTTTCTGGAGCATTCCAGTTCCTATTTGTCTGTCATAGAGCTTGGCTTATATGAGTCCAGCATAAAGACCTATCGCTCACTGCTCGACGCGGGGATCGAACCGCACTCCGACGAATGGAAGCGAGCCATCGAGGACACGCTTGCGCGACAGCGCGAAGCTATGCAGCCGCGGCTGTTTCCGCAAATGCCGCCTAACCGGTACATCTGCTTTTATCCAATGGACCGTCGCCGAGGAGAAGACAAGAACTGGTACACGCTTCCCATTGAAGAGCGCCAGCGGCAGATGAATGAGCATGGTCTCGTGGGACGACGTTACGCCGGCGAGGTAAAGCAGATCATCTCCGGGTCGATCGGCTTCGATGATTGGGAGTGGGGGGTCACGCTCTTCGCCGATGACCCGCTCGTATTCAAACGGCTGATCTACGAAATGCGTTTTGACGAGGTCAGCGCCGTTTACGCACTCTTCGGCACGTTCTTCGTCGGGTTGCGCTGTCCACCGGCTGATTTGGCCAGCCTTCTTGCGCCATAGCATGATCCAGTTGCCGAAGTGCAACCAGAACGTTTCGCTCAAGCCATAGAATTAACAAAACTTAACCCGCTATCCTGGCGGAATTGCGAGTACTTTTGCTTGGTACCGGTCGTCTAATTGAATGAACCGGAAAGACACTCCTGACTGATGCGGCCCGGGCTTGGGCAAACCAACTTGCGGCCGCGATTCTCTTATAAGAGTTTCCCTGGCTTCAGCAGGCGTTTCAGGCGCTTGGATGCTGTAAATTAGTTGGATTCAATGCGCCTTTTGGGGCACGACATTACGAATGGCACAACCACTCATAACTCCACCACCCGATCTAAGAGAAGTGGAAATCCCACCGCGGCGTAGCTCGGGCGGCCGAAAAACGGTCATCTGGATCATTGTCATCTTTGCTGTTATTGCGCTGGGTATGTTTGGGCTTCGATCGCTGCACAAGGCGCCAGATCAGAACTCCGCTCGTGGGCAGGGAGGTCGTGGTGCCGCTGGGGCTGATGCCAATCGCGCCATCCCCGTCTCAGTTGCTCCCGTGCAGCAGCGTGACATGCCCGTTTACCTCGAGGGATTGGGGAATGTTCAGGCCTATTACACGGTGACTATTCACAGTCGTGTGGATGGCCAGCTGATGCAGGTGAATTTCCGCGAAGGACAGCACATCCGCAAAGGCGATGAACTCGCGTTGATCGACCCTCGACCTTACGAAGTGCAGGTCGCGCAGGCTGAAGCGACAAAGTTCAAGGACCAGGCAAACCTCGAAAATGCGCGGCGCGATTTGCAGCGCTATGCCGATCTCTACAAGCAAGGCGTAATCGCCCAGCAGCAATACAACACACAGGAATCGCTGGTGGCCCAACAGGAAGGTCTGGTGCGTGCCGACGATGCCCAGATCAATAATGCCAAGCTGAACCTTACCTACAGCCACATCAAGGCTCCAATCGACGGCCAAGTCGGATTGCGACTAGTCGATCCTGGCAACATGGTTCATGCCTCCGATGCGAATGGATTGCTGGTGATTACTCAGCTGCAGCCGATTTCTGTCCTCTTCACCTTGCCCGAGGACAACTTGCCAATGGTGACTCAGCACATGAGGAGCGGCCGGCTGGAGGTACAGGCTTGGAATCGCGACGACACGCAACAGATCGCGGACGGTCGCCTGGAAACGATCGACAATCAGATCGATCCCAATACGGGAACATTTCGCCTGAAGGCAGTCTTTGATAATCGTGATAATGCCTTGTATCCGAATCAGTTTGTGAACGCACGCCTGGAGGTCTACACGCGCCAGAATGCCATTACGATTCCGGCCACGGCGGTGCAGCGAGGCGCACAGGGTACCTACGTTTACGCGCTGAAAGAGGACAAGACCGTAGAACAAAGGCCGATCAAGGTCGCGCTTACTGAAGGCCTTAGTGCCGTGGTTGACTCCGGAGTTAATCCTGGGGAGCAGGTCGTGACGGACGGTCAAGAGAAGTTACAGCCGGGCAGCCGCGTTGATGCGCAAATACCGGGACAGCAGCCTGGGCAGGCGACTCCCTCGGGCCGTCCTGGAGGAGCAGGCCGGCGCGCCGGTCATGGAGCATGAATCCGTCTCGCATTTTTATTCTGCGACCGGTCGCAACGTCGCTGTTAATGGTCGGCATCCTGCTCGCCGGCATGGTGGCGTACCGACAGCTACCTGTATCAGCGCTGCCGCAGGTTGATTACCCTACAATTCAGATTCTGACTTTTTATCCGGGCGCGAGTCCGGATGTGATGACGTCGTCTGTGACCGCTCCGATGGAGCGGCAGTTCGGAGAGATTCCGGGACTGAACCAGATGACATCCGTCAGCTCCTACGGGGGCTCGCTGATCACCCTGCAATTCGAGCTGCAACAGAACATCGATGTGGCTGAGCAGGAGGTTCAGGCAGCCATCAACGCTGCAGGAACATATCTACCGCGTGATCTGCCAAATCCTCCTATTTATAGCAAGGTGAATCCGGCGGATTCGCCGATTTTGACTCTGGCGCTCACCTCGGATCAATTGCCATTGAGCAAAGTCGAGGATTTGGCCGATACAACTCTGGCCCAGAAGATCTCCCAGCTTCCCGGAGTGGGACTGGTAACCATCAGTGGTGGACAAAAGCCGGCAGTGCGGATTCAGGCGAATCCGACAGCTCTGGCGTCATACGGTCTGAGTCTCGAAGATTTACGCAGCGGACTCGCCGCCGCCAATACAGATCAAGCCAAAGGCAACATCCAGGGGCCGCAGCAATCGTTCAGTATCGGCGCAAACGATCAAATTTATTCCGGCGACGACTACAAACCCATCATCATCGCTTATCGAAACGGTGCGCCGGTTCGCGTGCAGGATGTAGCCAACGTTATCGACGGCGTCGAGAATGTACAGCAATCTGCCTGGATGAACAGGACGCCGGCGGTGATCGTGAACGTTCAACGGCAGCCCGGCGCGAACATCATCAACGTTGTGGACCGGATCGTGAAGCTGCTGCCGCAGCTCAATGCCGCGCTGCCGCCAACGGTAAAGGTTACAGTGCTGACGGATCGGACTGTAACCATTCGGGCTTCGGTGCGGGATGTCGAATTTGAGTTGCTCCTGACGATTGCGCTCGTAGTAATGGTCATCTTTGTGTTCCTGCGACACGTCGCTGCGACCATCATTCCCAGCGTCGCTGTGCCGCTGTCGATTGTCGGCACCTTTGGAGTGATGTACCTGCTCGGCTATTCACTCGACAATCTTTCTTTGATGGCTCTCACAATCTCAACCGGATTCGTCGTAGACGACGCCATTGTGATGATCGAAAACATCGATCGCTTCATTGAAGAAGGGCATCCGCCGCTGGAAGCCGCTCTGATGGGATCGAAGCAGATCGGCTTCACCATTGTGTCGTTGACGGTTTCTCTCATCGCGGTGCTCATTCCGCTGCTTTTCATGGGGGACATTGTTGGCCGGCTGTTCCGTGAGTTTGCAGTGACTTTGAGCGTCACCATTCTCGTCTCTGCGTTTGTCTCGCTCACTCTCACGCCGATGATGTCGGCGCGCCTGCTGAAGAAGACGGACAAAAAGCACGAGAGTTGGTTTGCGCGAGGTTCGGAAAGAGCCTTCAACCGGCTGCGCGACGCCTATGCCTCCACTCTGAGAGTTGTTCTGGAGCAGCAGCCAATCACGTTGCTGGTGACAGTCGGCACCCTTGCCTTGACCATATTTCTTTTCATTATTGTTCCGAAGGGATTTTTCCCAGTTCAGGACACGGGGGTGATTCTCGGAATCACGGAAGCGCCGGAGACCTCTTCGTTCAAGGCGATGGCGGCTCGACAACAGCAGTTGGCGGATATTGTGCTGAAGGATGCCGACGTCGAGAGCCTGTCGTCGTTTATCGGTGTTGACGGCACGAACATGACGCCGAACGTAGGCCGCATTCAGATCAATCTGAAACCGCGCGAGGAACGTAAGGCCAGCGCTTCCGAGATTATCCGCCGGTTGCAGCCCAATGTGAGTCAGATTCCAGGCATCATCCTGTACATGCAGCCGGTGCAGGACATTACCGTCGAGAACCGCATCAGTCGCACTCAGTTTCAGTACACATTGGAAAGCGCGAACGCCAATGACCTGACGGAATACGTTCCCAAGCTGCTTCAAAGATTGCAGCAGATTCCCGAGTTGCGCGATGTTGCCAGCGATCAGGGATCGGGCAGTCTCGAAGCAGATCTGGTCGTAGATCGCAATACCGCCTCTCGCCTCGGTGTGACGCCGCAAATGATCGACGACACTCTATACGACGCCTTTGGGCAGCGGCTCATCTCGACCATCTTTACGCAGCTCAACCAATATCACGTGGTGCTGGAGGTTTCGCCAGACCACCAGCTCACGCCGAACGATCTCAACGACATTTATGTGCATGCCTCTCCCGGTGGGCCCCCCCCGGCAACGAGCGGAGGCGGCGTTGGCGGTGCGTCCGTAGGCGCTGCGGCTGCGAATCAGACTTCAAGTGGATCGTCGGCAGGGAGCTCAACACAGGCGAGCAGCGGCACAGGCAGTGCTCCTGTCCCGAACGTGGCCAGCGGAAGATCGCAAATCATTCCGCTGAGTGCTTTTGCCCACATTGAGACCACAACAACTCCAGTGGCGATCTATCACCAGGGACAGTTCCCGGTGGCTACGGTCTCCTTCAATCTCGCTCCTGGAGCGTCGCTGGGCGAAGCGACCAAATTGATTGATGCTGCGCGTGCCGAGATTGGAATGCCGGCCAGCATTCATCCGAGTTTCCAGGGCACGGCGGCGGTCTTCCAGAGCTCGCTGGCCAATGAACCCTATCTGGTGCTAGCGGCGCTCATTACTGTGTACATCGTGTTGGGTGTGTTGTACGAGAGTTATATTCATCCGCTCACGATCCTTTCGACGCTGCCCTCGGCTGGTGTTGGAGCGATTCTCGCCTTACTGCTGTTCCGGCTTGAATTTGGGGTAGTCGCATTGATCGGCATCATCCTGCTGATCGGCATTGTGCAGAAGAATGCCATCATGATGATCGATTTTGCGCTGGAAGCAGAACGCGACCAAGGTAAACCGCCACGCGACGCGATCTATCAGGCTTGCCTGCTTCGCTTCCGCCCAATCCTGATGACAACCTTTGCTGCGATGTTTGGTGGACTGCCGCTGGCGCTCGGTTCCGGAACGGGATCGGAGCTGCGCCGTCCACTCGGCGTCACGATCGTCGGAGGACTGCTGGTCAGCCAAGTCCTCACTTTGTACACAACTCCTGTCGTCTACCTGTTCTTCGATCGGATGGCCCGAAGGGTGGGCCGCTTCCGAATTAACCAGGTAGTTGAGGAACCCGTAGGAGCGGACTAAAAAGAAATCGGGTGATCGGGTGATCGCGTCATCGGGTGAAGTAAAAACATGCGTTGGGCATCGCGCTTTCAACCTATTCGCGGTTTCGTGAACTGCCATGAAGGTTATTGGCCGAAAGCCGAAAGCTGATAGCCAAGGTTTCGCTTCACTCGATCACGCGATTGAACTAGATGAGCATTTCGACTCCATTTATTCGCCGGCCGGTTGGCACATCGCTGCTCAGTGTTGCCGTGTTGCTGGCTGGAGCGCTGGCGTATTCAAAGTTGCCGGTAGCTCCACTTCCCGAAGTGGAATTTCCCACGGTTTCGGTGAACGCTGGTCTGCCGGGGGCAAGCCCGGAGACGATGGCCTCTGCGGTCGCAACACCCCTCGAACGGCAATTTGGCCGCATTGCTGGCGTCACACAAATGACCTCGTCCAGCGGTCTTGGACAAACTGGCATCACTCTGCAGTTTGATCTAAGCCGAAATATCGACGCGGCTGCGCGCGATGTTCAAGCTGCCATCAACGCTGCGCGGGGACAACTGCCTGCGAACCTGCCGAGCAATCCGAATTGGCGCAAGGTGAATCCGGCTGACGCGCCGATCATGATCGTCGCTCTGACCTCCGATATACAGACGCAGCAGCAGATGTACGACATCGCTGATTCGGTGCTCGCGCAGAAGATTTCGCAGATCCAGGGGGTTGGCAATGTTTTTGTAGGAGGAAGTTCTCGTCCTGCAGTGCGTGCAGAAGCGAATCCGTTATTGCTGAGCAAACTGAACGTCGGCATCGATGCGGTGCGGACAGCAATTAGTTCAGCGAATGCGCATTCCGCCAAGGGACAGATCAGCGGCGTCCAAAGCGCGTGGAGCATCGGTACTAACGACCAGATCTTTAAAGCCGTCGACTATCAGAATCTGATCGTAACCTCCAAGAGTGGAACGCCGGTATTCCTGCACGAAGTTGCTGACGTTCGCGACTCCGTTGAAAACACCCAGAATGCAGGCCTCGCGAACGGGAAGCCGGCTGTACTGCTGGTGATTTCTCGACAGCCGGGCGCGAACATCATTGGCACCGTCGATCGGGTCCGTGAGCTGTTGCCGCAATTGCAGGCATCCGTGTCGCCGACGGTTAAGTTGCAGGTTGTGATGGATCGCACGACCACGATCCGAGCTTCGGTAAGGGACGTGCAGCGCACACTGGCGATCTCAGTAGGCCTGGTTGTCCTTGTTGTCTTCCTCTTTCTGCGCAGCGGATGGGCCACAGTTATCCCCAGCGTGGCCGTACCACTGTCTCTGGTGGGAACGTTCGGCGTGATGTATCTCGCCGGCTACACGCTGGACAACTTGTCCCTGATGGCGTTGACGATCTCTACCGGATTTGTGGTTGACGATGCGATCGTAGTTATCGAGAACATTACTCGCCATCTCGAGGCCGGCATGCAGCCCATGGCTGCGGCCCTGCTTGGAGCAAAGGAGATCGGCTTTACTGTGCTCTCGATGAGCACCTCGCTCATTGCGGTGTTCATTCCCATTTTGGCGATGGGTGGAATTGTAGGGCGTTTGTTTCGGGAGTTCGCGGTCACACTAAGTGTTGCCGTACTACTGTCGCTGGTTTTTTCGCTCACGACCACTCCCATGATGTGCGCCAAATTTCTCCGCTCAGAACACGGCCGGAAGCATGGCCGTCTCTATAACGCGGGCGAACGTGCCTTCAACTGGCTGCACGACGGATATCGCCATTCGCTCGACTGGGTTCTGGACCATCAACCGCTGGTGCTGGTAATCACGCTGCTTACGATTACGCTGAACATTTACCTCTACTACATCATCCCTAAAGGATTTTTCCCGCAACAGGACACAGGACGGATTTCTGGCAGCATGATCGGCCAGCAGGATGTCTCATTTGAGGCGATGAAGGCGAAGCTGCAACTCCTGAACAGCATCGTGTTAAAAGACCCCGCGATTGACACCGCGATTAGCTTCACAGGCGGCGGCGGACGCGGCGGAACAAACTCAGCCAACATGTTCATCCAACTCAAGCCGCTCGGAGAAGGGCGGAAGGAATCGGCTTTCGACGTGGTCAACCGTTTGCGTCCCAAGCTCTCGCGCATTCCGGGCGCCCAGCTATTCATGGTTCCAGTGCAGGACGTGAACATCGGCGGCCGAGGAAGCAACTCTCAGTTCCAATACACGCTTCAGGGCGACAATCTTCAGGACCTGCTGCAATGGGCTCCCCAGCTTGTGGAGAAAATGCGGCGCATGCCGGAGCTGAGAGACGTCTCCAGTGACCAGCAGAATCATGGGCTGGAGGTGACGGTCGTGATCGATCGCGAGACCGCGGGACGTCTCGGAGTTACGCCGGCACAAATCGACAGCACGCTCTATGACGCCTTTGGGCAGCGCCAGGTTTCCGTGATGTATAGCGGCATCAATCAGTATCACGTTGTCATGGAAGTGGATCCCAAGTTCAGTCAGGGACCTGAGGCGCTAAGGAACATTTATGTTCATTCCCGTAATGGAACTGAGGTGCCGCTCAGCGCCTTTGCTCACTTTCAACCCACGGAAACAGCCATCGCGGTCGCACACCAGGGGCAGTTCCCAGCGGTGACCATTTCGTTCAATCTCGGTCCTGGTGTTTCGCTCGACAAAGCAGAAGCGGCGGTTGAAGACGCTGCGCGTACGATGGGCATGCCATCCACGATTCATGGGGGCTTCCAGGGCACAGCGCAGGCCTTCCAGGCGTCACTACAAAGCGAGCCGATTCTGATTCTCACAGCACTCGCCGCCGTGTATATCGTCTTGGGAATGCTCTACGAAAGCATTGTGCATCCCGTCACGATTCTTTCCACGCTGCCCTCAGCCGGCTTGGGCGCATTGATCTTTCTGCTGCTCACCAATACCGAATTCACCGTCATCGCGATGATCGGCATCATCCTGCTGATTGGTATCGTCAAGAAGAATGCCATCATGATGATCGATTTTGCGCTGCAGAGCGAACGTGAAGGAGGTAAATCGCCAGAAGATGCGGTGCGCGAAGCCTGTTTGTTACGCTTTCGTCCCATCATGATGACGACGATGGCGGCCATGTTTGGCGCTCTGCCGCTGGCGATCGGTACCGGAACGGGAAGCGAAATGCGTCGTCCACTGGGAATCGCAATCGTAGGTGGCCTGCTCGTCAGCCAGATGCTGACGCTGTTCACAACGCCAGTGATTTACCTCTATCTTGATCGCTTCCGACTGCGTTTTGTTCGCAAACCCAAATTGGGCCCGCGTCCTGTGCAGCAGCCGGAAGCCGGGGACTAGCTAATCCAAGAACGTTAACCGGCGCTTGCGGCAGCATTGCCGGCCAGCCCCAAATCCGCGGCGATCCTCTGCATAGCCTCAATGCAGAAGGCAATGTGCTCGTCGAGATCAACCCCGAGGTCCGCAGCGCCGTTCACAATATCCTCTCGCGATACGCTGCGAGCGAAAGCTTTGTCCTTCATCTTCTTGCGAATGGATTTGGCGTCCACCTCGGCCAGTGACTTCGAGGGCTTCACTAGCGCAGTGGCGGTGATGAATCCAGCGAGCTCGTCGCAAGCAAACAGGACTTTCTCCATATGCGTTTGTCTCTGAACACCCGTGTAGTCCGCATGCGACATGATTGCGCGACGGATGTCCTCGGCATATCCACGTTCTTCAAGGATCTTATTGCCGACGTAAGGATGCTGTTCCGGCGTGGGAAAGCGCTCATAGTCGAAGTCGTGAAGCAGTGCGGTTACGCTGTACTTGTGCTCAAGCTCATCAGTTGCCGAGGGGCTGAGGCCCTGCTCGCGCGCGAACTTTCGCGCATAAGCGCGCATACATGCCTCAACCGCCTTAGCATGCTTCCGCAGGCTTTCCGACTGGGTGTATTCAGTTAGTAAACTCCACGCCGAGTCACGAGATTGTCCGATCATTTACCTGTTTTCTCCCTTGTTTCTCCGGTGTTTATTGCTAGTTTAATCGTGTTTTCTTCCGGTTTTTGCTTGACTTCCACTGCAGAGTACCGCAGAGTAACCGTGGCTGAATTACGGGGAACTCATCCCGGATTCGAGCTTTTGTTTGAGAGTGCCCCGCT
Organism: Acidobacteriota bacterium; assembly: GCA_003225175.1. Lineage (NCBI taxonomy): Bacteria > Pseudomonadati > Acidobacteriota > Acidobacteriota bacterium. The sequence continues at coordinate 51,364 of QIBA01000048.1, read as the reverse complement.
CTGGCAACTCCCAAACTACATGGCAACGACGCTCGCGCCTGTTGATTCCCGAGAGGTGGTGAGATGCGACCATTGTCACCTCGTCCAATTTCGGACCAATAACAATAATTGCCGTAAGTGCCGAACGTCACTCGACAACGAGCCCGAGCCGATTGTTGTTGCGCCTGAAGTCATCCCCACAACAGATAGCAACAGCTCTCTTCCGCAGATTCAAATTGCGCTCGCGATTCGTTCGCTGCGCCGCCGCTCCGGGCTGAGCCAACGCCAGCTTGCCGGACGCATGCAGGTGCCGCGCACCTACGTATCGAAGATCGAAAATGAGAAGGCGACGCCAACATTGTCGTCGCTCGCACGGTTGGCCAGGGCGCTGGAGGTCACGATTCCTGATTTGCTGCGTGGAGATGGACGCGCGCGCGAGGACGAAATCGCGTCTCTCGCTGCTGATCCATTCGTGGCCGAGGTCGCGCCATTCATTTTCACGCTTGATCCCATGCAGCGCTCGAGTCTGATGATGCAAATGCGCGATCTGGCAACGCGTCCACGTCGCAAGATTTAAACATATCCCTGCTCACGCTCGCGTAATGGCCGATCCCGTATGGGATCGGCCTTGTTGTTTTGGTGACGTCTACTACCACAGCCGATGGGGAAGCATAAAAGTAAATCCCGCAAACGTTTCCCACTGAGTTGAAGTGCTGGTCAGGCCGCGATCAAAACCGGTATCGACCACGAGGTTCTTCCGTATAGGGTAGGCAATAGCCCACAAATTCCCAATGGCGTGACCATGCAGAAACGGCTGCGTAAAGTGCCAAATCTCTCCTGACACAATGAACCTCTTCACTGGATGAGATATGGAGAGAGTCTGCCCGAATTGCGCTCTCCGGGTCGTCTCGTTTACCAGTTCGTTGGCTAACGCGTTTGCGTCAACGTGAAAGCCCAGTGTGTCGGCACTGAAGAGGAGCACAGCGGAGTTACGCGGACTGCCGAAGTCGACGTCAGGTGCACCGCTATCTCGAATCTGATGCAACAGACTAACTGAAAGCGTGGAGCGGTCATCTCGAGTACGTGCGACAACCGATTGGAGTCCAACGAAGGCATCCCCGAATTGGGTCGCGCGCTTCTCCCCGATAGTGTGCGCGATGGGTTCAAAACCAAGCAATAACTGAACCCGCGGATGAACTGTGAGTTTCACAACTTCATTCGCGCTTATTCGCGTGGAAAATTCCGGCGAGTCCGTTGCTCCAAATGCTCCGGTTTCGAATTGCAGGTAGCCGATCGGCGTCAAGGTCGCCGGTGTCGAAACTGTCGGTCTGCCGGGATTGGCTTCGGGCGTGATCGGCTCGGACTGGCTGAACAGCGCACCAGTCCACACAACCAGGAAAAGCAGCGGAAGCCAGCGCGTCATTCGGAGATTCTAGCAATCTGGTCTCGGAGCGCCGGCGACGAGATCCTGATCATGAAAACGCCAGATGAGTCCCGATCCCGGATTTCAGCCCGCCTGCTCACGCTCCAAACGTCCGCAACTATTTTGCGCGAACCGACTTATGCAGCTCCGGTTGAGCATGTTGAGTGCGACGCCGCAAGGCGAAGTAGGTGGTTTTGAGTAATGCCATCGCAACAAGCACTGCGCCGAAGGTGCACACGATCGTGGCGCCAGTAGGCAAGTCGGCCCAAACTGACACATAACAGCCCAGGGCGGACACTAACGTTCCCATGGTCCATCCGATCGCCAGGCGAGATCCAATACGGTCCGCGAAAAGCATGGCTCCTACTGAGGGAACGATGAGATAACAAAAGACGAGTAGCACTCCGGCAATGGCGACAGACGAAGTAACCACAAAACCGAAGGAGGCATAGAAAAGAAAGTCCCAAAGCCTTACGTTGATACCGCTCGCCCGGGCTGCGTCCTCATTCAAAGAAATCAGGAGAAACTTTCGCCGAAAGATGTAGTGAAAGGTTCCAATCGCGCCGTATAGGATTGCCGTCTTAATAACGTCGTGCCGTGAAACTGCAAGGATGTTGCCGACGAGCATGTCTTTCAGGTGCTCGGTTTCGCCCGTGGCCTTGCTCATCGCCAGGATGGCGCCCGCAGAAGCGACGGCATAGGTAATTCCAATGATCGCCTCTAACGGGATTCGTTTGTGCCGCGAACGCACCAAGGCAAAGATCGCGGCGCCCAAGAACGTAAATCCAAGACTGAACCAATAGGCTGCCGAGCCATGAGGGTCCATGCCGAACAGAATTGCGATGGTTGCACCCAGCGCCGCGATTTGCGCGAGGGCGAGGTCGACGAAGATCACACCGCGCTCGACGACATGTACGCCAAGGTACGCATGAATGCCAGTGAGAATCAGGCTGGCGACAAAGGGAAGAATGAGAAATTGCAGTATTTCCATGGATTTTATTTTGTCGAATCAAATGCCTGCTTGAGCAGGTTCAAATCGTAGTCGAAGAGCTTGAAGTAGTCTTCCACGCCCTTCTCGCCGCCGACAGAAGGCGTCATTACCAGCACCTTGGCTCCGGTTTGACTTGCGACACTATTCGGTGTTTTCAGATCGAAATAAGGTTCAATCAGCATGACCTTAACGTTCTCGCGCTTCATAAGGTTGATGAGATCGAGCGTGTGCGAAGGTGTAGGGGGAATGCCCGGGCGAGGTTCAACGTAGCCGACGACATCGAGACCAAAATGCTTGGCAAAATTTGGCCAGGAACGGTGATAAGTCACAACTTTGCGTCCGTGATAGGGAAGCATTTGCGCGTCCCAACGCTTTTCCGCCTCGGAAAGACGCTTGTCGAAGTCAGCAACGCGTTGCTGAAAGTAACTTGAATCTCCTGGATCGAGTTCGCCGAGCTTTCCGGCGATTCCCTTTGCCAGGCGTCTGCCATTGTCCGGATCAAGCCAGTAGTGCGGATTGCCCAAAGGATGCACGTCACCCTCGGCGCGCGTTACTGTGCCTTGCGGAATTTCGAGGATCTCGGCGAACTGAGAAGCGTCGAGATATCCGTTTGCTCCGCGCTGAATTCGCCCGTTGCCGGACTGCGTGATCAATGGCGGCAGCCAGCCAATTTCCAAGTCGAGACCCACACTGACGAGCAAGTCGGCGTTCCTCAATTTCAGCAGGAAGCTGGGTTTGGCCTCGACGAAATGCGGATCCTGATATCCCCTGGCGATCGCCTCCACATTGATTCGATCACCTCCGACCTCCTGCGTCAGAGCGGCCAGATCGGTGGTAGAGGTGACGACAATGAGCTTCTTGGCAAAGGCAAGGGACGGCAGCAGTAGCGTTGCCAGTAATCCGAAAAACGTAAGTCTTTTCATCATCTATTTCTTAGGTCCTTTTTGGTTAGAACGGATGCGCACCATGGGCGCCCAGGGAGAATTGAATCTGCATCAACAGTTCGTTCGCGTCTTCTTTGCCGGGAGGAGATAGCGTCGAAATCGGCGCTCCATAACGAGTGAAGCGATATTGTCCCCGAACCTGCGCGAACTCGCTCGGCCAATACGTAAGCACAATGGAAGTGCCGTCATCAGTGATGCGTGCATCTCGGGCACGGCCGGAGCGGTCGAGGCGCCCTCCGAGGAACCAGCGGCGCGCAAATTGGTAATCCGCTGATGTATAAAACCCGAAGGCGCGCTGGAAGTTGGGTGCGATACCCGATGGGCAAGTCCCCGGAAGACATGCAGATCCAACCGGCTGCTGACGCTGGCTCCAGATGAATTCACCGCGGCCTACAAAAGACTTATAGATTGCGCGTCGCAGCGGTTTGTACCTGAGGGTGGCGTCGATTCCGTAAAGACTCGTCGTAAAAGCGCTTCCAAGATCGTTGTGACCTCTGGCATAGGAGACGCCCAGATCCAGATTTGTGGATTCAGAGATATCTCCGTAGCCGCGCAGATGCCCGACTACGCTTACGTCACTCCGCTGCGAGCTCTTGAACACATCGGAAGAGTCGCCGCGAAACAGTTGGCCGGTGCCTTCGAGAAACAATCCTTTTGGCGCAGGCAAAATGCGAGTGACGGAGAAGCCGGCATCGTCGATGCCATCCTCGCCTCCGACAAGATTGCCGCTCACCACGGGCCGATCGATCCAGGGCAACACGTGATTGTGCAATGTGTTCACTTTTCCGAAAGCAGAACGCATCTTGCCCGCCTTGGCCACGATTCCTCCAGGAAGAGCGGTGAAGGTTATGAATCCCTCCTCAAGATTGACGCCCTCTTCGCCGAAAGAGAGGAAGAAGTCGCCACGGGCGTAGGGATCAATAATCGCCTGCACGCCCAGCTCCGACTCATGCATCTCCATCACGGGAGCTGAAAGTACGTGATTTTGTCCGGTAGTCGCGATGAAGTCGCCGATCATGCTGATATCCGGATTCAAGGCCTTGGCGGCTGCAGTGCCTGCGCCGCCCAGGCGTACAGGTTCCTGCGGTGCAGTCTGCACTCCAGCCTGGGCTGTTGCCTCCGTCGAAGTTGGAGATGGAGTCGGCGCCGCCGGAGCGGGCTGGGCTTGAGTAACACCGGGAGCTGCCGAAGCGCCGGGCTGCGATTTAAGGATGCGCACTTGCCCCTCGAGGGCGACGATTCGGTCTTCCAGATCCCGGATCTTTTGTTCAAGAGCCGCATTTTCATTTGCTGCGGTATTCGTACCTGGTGCCTGAGCGAAAGCTGCAGGGGCGATCAGCAACACACACAGTGCAAGATGCTTCCTCATTCGGGAAACTCCTTCGAGCATTTTTTCCGTTGCGAAGATTACCGCCGAGAGCCGCTAGTTAGGTACGGAAGGAGGCGGACGGACGGAAAGATTGGAACCCTCAGGGAACTGGAGATTGATCTGGAGTTCGTCCGCTTCGACAGCATCTACGGAACCAGGAGTCGAGAGGATGCTAATGGTCAGAATGGGAAGTATCCCGGGGGTTACTTCACATAATGTGCAATGTCTGGCCGATGCGATTTCGTTCGGAGAATGAAAATGAACAGCCTGGGCCGAGATCGCTGTTGCAACTAGGAGCAGCAACAGAACTACAAAGAGTTTGCAACCGCGATCCGCGGTGCCGTGCACCAGCATAGCTTCATGCTAATCGTTGGGGCCGATTGGAGCAAACAGAGTAACAGCGGTGGATTCACTAAGTCGCCGTCGTTCACTCAGTCTGGACGCTCTTGATTGGCCGCGGCCAGTGGCGAACTAGCCTTGCCATTTAAGAGTGTTTCCTCCATGACGGATCAGCCGATACTTTAATCAGTTGTACCGCAGCGCGACCAGCGGGTCCACTTGTGTTGCCCTTCTTGCCGGCACCAGGCAAGCGAAGACTCCCACCGCGATTAAGACAGCGAGCACAGCTCCGAATGTCACCGGGTCATGCGCAGATACTCCCCAGATCTGGCTCTGAATCACACGCGTCAGGAGCAGGCTTGCGACTTCACCGACCAAGATCCCAACTGCGATGATTACCAAACCTTTACGCAGGATCATTTTGAGAACTGTGCTTTGCTGCGCGCCCAGAGCCATGCGGATGCCGATCTCATGAGTCTGGAGAGAAACTGAATAGGCCATCACGCTAAAGACGCCGATTGCTACAAGCGCGATTCCGATGCTTGCGAACACTCCGAACAGAATCAATCCGAAACGCGGCTGGGAATAGGAGAATTGCTGCAAGTAGCCTTCGAGTGTCCCGGTAAACGTAAGCGCGACCCCGCGATCTACAGACCAAATCTCCCGGCGCAAGTTCAACAGCATCGACAACGGCTCGACTGCAGTTCGCACCAAAAATCCGCGCTCGAAGGCGCCCGAGATGCTATAGGGCATGAACGCTTCGGGCTGCGGGCTTTCCTGTAGCCCACGATTCTTTACATCGGCCACCACCCCGATAATCTCAAAGTAAGCGTCTTTCGGTGAGGCCGGCGCGGTGTCGAGCAGATTGAACTTGATCGACCTGCCGATGGGATCTTCTTTCCCGAAGAAATTGCGGACGAGCGTTTGGTTGACAACGATCACGCGCCGAGCGGCTTCGACGTCGCTCTCGGTGAGCAGTCGGCCCCGCTCTAATCGAATTCCTAGCGTTGGGAAATAACCTTCGCTGCAGAGTTGAAAAATCGAATGCCATGTTTCAGCATGCGTCGTACCCGGAACGGTGACTTCGCTGGGAATGCCGCCATATGGAGGAAGGGTGCTCGTCTCAGTTACCGCCACCACTCCGGGCAAAGCCGAGACCTTCTGCAAGACCTGACGGAAGAAAATACGCTTCTGTTCTGCGGTTTCGTAACGGCCCTTCGGCAATGGAGTGCGCGCTACCAGGATGTGGTCCGGCTTGAGCCCAAGATCAACATTCTGAAGCGCGAACAGGCTGCGCATCATGAGCCCCGCCCCGACAAGGAGCACGATCGACAGCGCTATTTGCGAGACTACGAGGCCGGAACGAAAGCGGCCGTGGCGGAATCCTGTCGGCGTTCCCTTTCCAGTGTCTTTCAATCGATTGTGAAGCTCACCGCGAACCGCATGGAAGGCTGGCGCCAGGCCGCATAGCAGGGTTGTGATCAGCGTTATGCCGACGGAGAAGGCTAACACGCGCATGTTCAGCGTAATGACCGTCTCAGCAGGAATGATGTCTGGAGGCAGAGCGGCGAGCACTCCCTTGATGCCGGCGTAAGCGAGCAGACATCCGGCCAGACAGCCCACGATCGCAAGAATGAAGCTTTCAACCATGAGCTGCAGGATCAGCCGTGAGCGGCTCGCACCCATGGACGCGCGAATGGCAATTTCTTTCTCGCGTACTGTAGCGCGCGCAAGCAGCAGGTTGGCAACATTGCTGCACGCAATTAACAGAAGCATGCTCACAGCTCCCATCAGCGCGAAGAGCATGATGCGGAATCGACCTACAACCTGGTCGGCGAGACTCATGGTCTTGATGCTGAAGTTTGCGGGATACTCCTTGGGATAGACCTTGGACAATCGGCGAGCTACAACGTCGAGATCCGAGGCTGCGGCTTGCAGGCTGATACCGGGCTTCAGGCGAGACAGTGTCCATACGCCATGAAACGGGAGCGTATCGCCGCGATCGAGAGTCAGCGGCAGCCAGAAATCTTGGTTCCCGAATAGAAACCGCGGGGGCATTACGCCAATCAGCGTCACCTGCTTTCCGTTAAGCGTGACAAGGCTGCCAACGATGGAAGGATCCGCATTGAAGTCCTTCTGCCAAATGCGATGGCTCATCACCGCAACCGGAGGAGCGCCCGCTCTTGCGTCGTCCGGAACAAGGCCACGACCTAAGAACGCATTGATACCGAGAAATTCAAATGCGTCAGCGGTGGTCTCACCTCCTTGGAATTGTTTTGTGCCTTCCTTATCGGTGTAGAGCACGTCCAAGCCGCGGTTGCCAATGATGTTTTCGAAGACGTGGTTCTGGTCTTTGAAATCGAGGTACTCGGCAATTGAGAAGTCGCCGCGTCCATCTTGATCTGCCCGCGAGTTGTCGTGAATAAAAAACCCGGCCAGTCGATCAGAATCTTTATAAGGAAAGGGCTCCAGCAAAACGTTATCGAGAACACTGAAAATCACTGTAGTAGCGCCAATTCCCAAAGCCAGCGCAAACATCGCCAGCAGGGAAAAGCCTCGATCTTTGCGCAAAGATCTTGCTCCATAGCGCAGGTCTTGCCAGAACCAACTCATGCTCTCCATCAATGCCCTCCTTCTGCAACGGCGCTTGCGACTACGAGCTATAGACGTTGAAACGAAGAGAAAATGTCCCGAGTTTCCTAAAAGTTCCATATCAGGTATGAAACCAGAAGATTGAGGGCTGAAAAGCCCGAGAGGCAACAGTTGTTCAATGGCGGCATTGGGGTTTAGAAAGGCCCAGACTTGATTAGCGCCAGCTAGATGCGCTTGAAAATGCTGGCTAAATGAACAAAAACCAGCAAAAATCCGTAGCTACGCTTCACGGGTTGTTAATTAATCCCGCTTAGCCCCGTCTCCCAAGTGCACGGAAACCTGCTTGTCGACTCAAGGGCGGCACGCGGGACCGGCAGAGGAGCAGGCCACGTGGAGGCAGTATTGCCAGCGGCAGTTGACAGAAGTCTGACGGGCGCGCGACCTGCGCAAGCAGATCCGAGTGTGCTGGAACGTGTGTCGCTAGAGCGCGTGTTTGTAGAGCATAAAGAACGCGTGTTTCGGGCGGCGTATCGCGTTACCGGCAGCGTGAGCGATTCTGAGGACGTAGTTCAAAGCGTCTTTTTGAAACTCGCGCGCCGTGAACTTGGCGACATCGTTGACGATATCCAGAACATCGGCGGATATCTTCATCGAGCCGCGGTAAACGCCGCTCTCGATATGATTCGCCTGCGCCGCGACGCGCAAAACATGCCACTGGAGGATGCAGAAGTATCGCGTCCTTTGGAGCTGGCGTCGCGCGGCGAAGGTGAATACAGTCCGCTGGAGTTACGGCGCTGGCTGCGTCAGGCGATGCCTAAATTGGGAACACGATCTGCTGAGATGTTCGTCCTGCGCTACATCGAAGGACGCGACAACAGCGAGATCGCAAAGATTCTCAAGACGTCCAGGGCAACCGTAGCAGTCACCCTCCACCGTACCCGCTCTCTGCTGAAGAAAGACTTCCGTGCCTATATGGAAGGCAACGAATGAAAGGCAATCATAACAATCCGAATTTCATTCTTGATAAGGCGATCGCCGCAGTTCGCGACGATCAGCCCGATACTCAGACTATTGATACTGCGACCGCGAACGCATGGCAGAGGATCAGCCTGGCCGTCGGCATCGAGGCGACGGTTGCTCCGCTAAGTCGCATCGAGGGCTGCGCCGATGTCCAAAGCTTGCTCGCTGACTTCGAAGCACATCGGCTAAGTCCGGCGCGCGCCATGCTGGTTGCAGATCACCTGCGCGAATGCGCTGTGTGCCGCGTGCATGCCAAGACAAATAAGGGTGCCGAGAGCGTTCTGCCATGGCGGGCAAATTCCGTAATGCGTCCAAGGCATTGGAGCTTTGGTCAGTACGCGGTTGCCGCCGGCGTTCTGGTTGCCGCTGTACTGGGCATTGCGATTGGACGAAGCGGAATTCTGGCGCCTTCGGGATATCGCGCTGCGCTTGAGTCGGTGAATGGAGTTCTGTATCGCGTAGATGCCACGGGCGAGCATCAAGCTAAAAGCGGAGAGCAATTTGGCGAAGGCGAGACTGTTCGCACCGCCTCTGGCTCGCGGGCCATGTTGCGCTTGCGCGATGGTTCGCTGGTCGAGATGAATGGACGCAGTGAACTCTACGTCTCGCTCGGCTGGAGAAGTACGACTGTAAATCTTGGCCGAGGCATCGTTATTGTGCAGGCAGCGAAGCGCCGTACCGGACATCTTTATGTGAAGACCGCAGACGCGCGCGTCGCCGTCACAGGCACGATTTTCTCAGTGAACTCCGGCATCAAGGGATCACGAGTCTCTGTCATTGAAGGCACCGTGCACGTTGCCCAGGCTGCTGGAGACGCCGTGCTCCAGGCCGGCGATCAGGTTACGACCAGCACGAGCATGGGAGAGGTCCCAGTTCGAGATGAGATCTCCTGGAGTCAGGACCGTGACAAGTATCTTGCCTTACTTGCCGAGTTCTCGAAGCTTGAGAAGAAGTTGCAGAGCATCAAGCTGCCCGATCTTCGCTACGAATCTCATCTCCTCAATTTTGTTGTTGACGGTACCGTGGTCTATGCCGGCGTTCCCAATTACGGAGAAGCGCTGCAGCAGGCGAATCAACTGTTCCAGCAGCAGCTCTCGCAAAGTGCCCTGCTGCGGGAATGGTGGCAGCAGCGCGGACCGGGTAGCGCGCAGAACAGTCCCGATTTCAGTCGCGTAATCGACATAATTCATGGCCTCAGCACGTTCCTTGGTGACGAAATCGTCTTCAGCGCATCAACAGTTACAGGACAACACGCCAACGTAGTTGCGATGGCTGAGATCGCGAAGTCTGGATTGCAAGAGTATCTTGCCGGCCAAATTGCGAAGAGCGACTCTCCAGACAAAATTCATCTGGTGTCTCCGCAGGATCTCGGTGCTGTAAGCCAAGGTAGCGACCGCGATCTGTATGTCCTAATCACTGCGAAGTTCGTCGCAGCATCGCCTAATATCTCGACCCTGGCGGATCTAAATAGACGCTGGTCTGCTGGAGAAGCTTCCGGTTTCGCGCAGAGTGGTTTTGGGAAGCGCATTGCCTCCGAATATTCCTCCGGCGCGGGACTATTGATCGCGGTCAATCTGGAGCAGATGAGGGCCGATCATGCTGTAGCGGCACAAGTTGATCGTCATGAAGGAATGCTGGAAAGCAGCGGCTTTGCGAATGCAAAGTACCTGATTGCGCAACGCAAGGATTATGACGGCAAGGCGTCCAACACGGCGGAGCTGAGCTTCAGTGGCGCGCGTACTGGTGTAGCTTCATGGCTGGCCGCGCCGGCGCCGATTGGTGCGCTCGACTTCATCACGCCAAACGCCGCAGCGGTGGGTGCGTTTGTCTCGAAGAGTCCTGCATTGATGGTGGACGATCTCTTACAGGTCATCACCAAGGCAGATCCGCAGGCGGGAGACTCCTGGCAGCGACATCAGGCGGAACTCAATCTCGATATTCGCAACGATCTCGCCGCTTCTCTTGGAGGTGAAGGTGCATTAGCGCTGGATGGTCCGCTACTCCCGACTCCTTCGTGGAAGCTGGTTGTCGAGGTTTACGATCCAAGCAAGCTTCAATACAGCCTTGGCCGCCTTGTCGAGGATTTCAACCTTGAAGCAGCGAAAAACAATCGTCAGGGGCTGAAGCTCGAAGAACATCAGTCACGTCAGCGAACTTATTATTCAGTCCGGTCGCTCGATGCGGTGTTTCCGGTCGAGGTCCATTACGCGTTCTCCGACGGATACCTCGTGGCTGGTCCGAGTGAGGAATTGGTGGCGGAAGCAATTCACACTCGCGCAAATAGAGACAGCAACAGCATCGCGCAGTCGGAGAAATTCAAAGCTCTGTTCCCAAGGGATCAACACGTGAACGTCTCTGGGTTGATATACCAGAACCTTGCTCCGGCGATCGGACCGATTGCGAAGCAGCTCTCGCCGTCGCAGTTGCAGTCCATGCAGACTCTGGCCCAGAACAGCGAACCATCCGTTATTTGTGCGTACGGCGACGAAAGCCAGATTGAACTTGCCAGCAACAGCAAGAGTCTCGGACTCGATCTGAAGTCGCTGGCGATCTCCTCGTTGCTCCAACAGCTCAAATCGGGAACTCCGAAGGGGGTGACTCCGTAAAGGAAAGCATGGCTCCCGTTATAGAACTCGATGGCCTGGAAGTTCGCTTCGGCTCGCGCTCTGTTCTGAAGCAACTCAAGGGCGAACTTCACGGACGCTGCATTGGCTTGCTCGGTCCTAATGGATCGGGCAAGTCGACGCTGCTGAACACGCTGCTTGGGTTCTATCCTCCGGCACGGGGTACCGCGCGGATTTTTGGAAAGGACATCGGCGAGCACAGCCGCGAACTTCGGGGATTGATCGGTTACATGCCGGAGAGCGATGCCTTCATCTCCAACCTGACCGGCGTGCGTTTCGTCCGTTACATGGCGGAGCTATCGGGTTTACCCTCGACGCATGCTCTCGAACGTGCACATGAGGCGCTCTTCTATGTTGGGCTGGGTGAGGTGCGCTATCGCAAAGTCGGGACGTACTCGCTTGGCATGAAGCAGCTTGCGAAGCTGGCACAGGCGATTGCGCATGGTCCGCGATTAGTGTTCCTCGACGAGCCGACAAATGGTCTGGATCCGCCGGCGCGCAATCGCATGATCCAGCTCATCCGCGAGATTCGCGATGCCGGCAATATGCATGTCGTGATCTCATCGCATCTTCTGCGCGATGTCGACGAATGCTGCGACGAGGTCATCATTCTGCGCGACGGCAACATCGCAGGCATCTGTAATCTCGAAGAGGAACGTCGACTGAATCGCAAATTTCTGGAGCTGGAGACGAACGGCGAGGACAATTCTTTTGCTGACGCCGTACAGCAGCTCGGCTGCGAGTGTGCCTTGTTCGGGAAGGGAAGAATGAAAGTCGTTTTACCCGAGACAATTGAGATTCGCGAGCTATACCAGATCGCCGCTCAACGCGATGTGCAGATCCGCCGGATGAATTACCGCCGCGATTCGCTTGAAGATATCTTCCTCAAAGCAATGCAGGAAGTGGGAGCGCGCAATGGCAGTCTATAAGCGCAGCTATAAGCCATACGAAGGAGGCACTACCTCGGATCGATGGCGCTTTCTCGTGCTCACACGTTACGGCTTTTCCGGATTGTTTGATTCCCGTCCGTTTACCGGAGCGTTTGTTCTTAGCTTCGTTCCGTTCCTGATCGCCGTGGCGGGAATCTACTTCGCTCATAGCGCTACGTTGCGGGCGCTATTGCAGGTGCGCGGTCCCGGTCCGAACACTGCGCAAATCAATAATTATTTCTTTCTTGCATTTTTGGGAATACAGTCCTGGCTTTCGTTCCTGCTGATTACTTGGCAAGGACCGCAGTTGATCGCCTCTGATTTGGCAAACAATGCGCTCCCTTTGATCCTGGGCCGTCCGATCTCACGTACGGAGTACGTTCTCGGAAAATTCCTGGTGATCGCGAGCCTGGTATCAGCCGTTACTTGGATTCCTACGCTCCTTCTCTTCTTTTTGAACGGTGGAATGGAAGGCAACGGCTGGATTTGGTCACACTTTTGGATGCTCGGCTCGATTCTGCTTGCGTCATGGATGTGGATAGCCATTGTCGGGCTGGTAGCGCTAGCCGCATCTACATGGCTCAAATGGCGAGTTGCCGCCAGCGCTCTCATGCTCGCATTCTTCTTCGTCGGGCCCGGCTTCGGAGCTGCTATCAATTTCACTCTGGGAACAAATTGGGGACACATGCTTGATGTCCTCTATGCCGTCAAATTGATCTGGGTCGGATTGTTTCGCGTGCCGGTATCAACGGCTCAGACTTTCAATATGCTGGGCATCCCACAATGGGCAGCGTGGTGCTCCGTTGCCGGGACTTGCGGCTTATCGTTATTCCTGCTGAATCGACGGCTCAAGGCGCGAGAGGTGGTACGAGGATGAGCGCGAGTTTAGGGGACAGGGTACAGGTTACAGGGGACAGGGAAGACAGAACGTCGAATGTCGTTTCTGCTTCCGTTCCTCGCCATTCCGACGCGAATGGACAAGATCGAATCATTCTCGAGAACGTCTCCAAGTTCTACGGCGAGGTCCTGGGTGTAAACCGAGTGAACCTGTCGATTCCGCCGGGAGTCACCGGCCTTGTCGGCCCGAACGGCTCGGGCAAGACGACCTTGATGAACCTGATGACCGGGCTCATCCATCCAACCGAAGGTCGTGTCAGCGTGCTTGGGATTTCTCCGACTCGGCCAGAAGAGCTGTTTCGTCGCGTCGGATATTGCGCGCAGTTCGACTCGTTCCCGAAAGGGGTCACGGGATTCTCGTTCATCTACAACACCCTACGCCTGCAGGGGCTTGACGATCGCGAGGCGGTTCGGCTTAGCCAAGAGGCCATGGAACGCGTCGGCATGACTGAGCCGGCGCTAAGAAAGGTTGCGGGATACAGCAAGGGCATGCGCCAGCGAATTCGGTTAGCGCAGGCCATCGCGCACCATCCCACGGTGCTTGTGCTCGACGAGCCACTGAACGGCCTCGATCCCATGGCGCGCGCCGAGTCCCTGGAACTATTCCAGGCGCTGGGCAAGCAAGGGTTGCACGTAATCATCTCCAGCCACATCTTGCACGAAGTCGACAAGATGTCTGACCAGGTCATCCTGATGAGCAGCGGCTACGTTGTGGCCGAAGGCCAGATTCATACCGTGCGCACGGAAGTGAAAGAGCACCCGATGCAGATACTGATTCGCTGCTCCGATCCGAATCTGCTTGCGTCACGGGTTTTCGCTCAGGACCACGTTGTAGAAGCCAAACTAATCGACGATGGCAAAGGCGTGCTCGTCCGCACTCGGGATGCTGACGCTTTTTATCTCTTGTTAAACCAATTGGTCGTGAAAGAGAAGCTCTCTCTAGACACGGTAGCGCCTGCCGATGATGACGTGAACTCCGTGTATCAGTATCTGATCGGCTCGGAGAACAAGACCATATGACACGCCTCGCGCGACTGCGTACTACATTAGCTGAACAGCCCTGGGAGCTGTGGACGCGGCAAATCGCCGCAGTCCTGCGCATGGATCTGCGCAAGAATTTCCTGTCGCGTCGCGGCATCTGGATCTATTTGTTGGCATTTGCGCCGGTTGTAATCATCACACTTCACGCGATTATCGATCGTCACTCTGGCTCCATGCGCGAAGATACTGAAGTGCTTGCCGGCATCTTTCAATTTTTCTATCTGCGGCTGGGAATCTTCTTTGGCTGCCTGGGTATCTTCACCTGGCTATTTCGCGGCGAGATCATCGAAAAGAGTCTGCATTACTACTTCCTTGCGCCAGTGAAACGCGAAGTACTGTTGCTCGGCAAGTTCGTCGGAGGACTGGTCACGTCAGTCACGCTGTTTGGATTGGGCGTTTTCGCTTCGTTCGCGATGATGTACCTGCGCTTCGGAGATGCGGGGCAGTACTACATCTTCAATGGTCCCGGAATGGGACAACTGCTGGCATATCTCGGTGTCACGGTTCTGGCATGCATCGGATACGGATCGGTGTTCTTGGCGCTCAGTCTGCTGTTCAAGAATCCGGTCATTCCCGCGATTCTCGTACTGGGATGGGAGACCTTCACACCGGTATTGCCTTCCATCGTGCAACGCTTCAGCATCACTTATTACCTGAAGCAACTCTGCCCCGTCTCGATTCCCGGGGAGGGCTTGTTGGCTCTGTTCACGGTTGTAAGCCAGCCAGTGGGTACCGTCGCAGCCATCCTTGGGCCGATCATTCTCGCCGCATTCGTTCTCCTGCTTGCCTGTAAGCTAGTCCGCAAGCTCGAGATCAGCTACGTCGCGGAGTGATCGCGGCATCTTGTCATTCCGAAGCGCCGGTTTTTTTGGCGATGAGGAATCCCCACCACTTCCATGCTCTCAATCTGATTCGAGAAGCCAGAGTCTGCGTCCTCCAAATGCGGCGATGTGGACCAGTAGCAGCAGGAAAGCTTCGCATAGCGAAGGCACAGTAGTAGTCCGTAGGGATTCCTCACCGCCACACACCGGCAGTTCGGAATCAACAAAGAAAGAACCACTGTTTACTCCCCAGATTCCGCCCCACTGCACAAGTTCCGGTGCTGTATGCACAATGTCGGCGCTCATGATCAAGGCGATTTTCCGACTCACAGACATCGAGAAGCAGAAGATTTTCAAACTGCGCGAGATGGGCGTACGTCCACCTGATATCGCTCGACGCTTCGGACTAAGCGAAGGCGTTGTGCACAAGGTCGTCCAGGCACAGCGCGCATTGATTCAGCCGCCCAAGATGGCGCCCCAGGGTGACCGTGTGACCCAGCGGGATCTGCACAAGCAGGAGGCGTCGTAGCCACTCTTCCGTCGTGAGACCGGAGGTATGAGGGGCATCGGCTTCAGCCGTGCCGTTTAGGAACCGCTAAGTCGTCTGGCTTTAGCCTCTGAGGTCAGACGTGATTGCGGAGAGTTGGAATGCGGCTTGCTCGGTATCGGCTCTCGTAAGGGAAAGCTCAGTGGCTAAAGCCGAGAGTACTGATTGCGCCTCAGAATGGCACTGCTGAAGCCGATGCCCCTCCCTGCAATCGCTCCGCTTGTGAGCTCAGTCCCAGCGACTTAAGGCCACGAGTGACTTCCGAAACGAATCTCCAAAAGCGGTACAACGGGTAGTTTTGCTCATGCCATTTACAATTGAGCTAGTCACGCATGGCTACGCTCACGCATCCTTCCCACCTTCGGGAGCAATGTGCAATTCCTACCCACATGCAAGCCGCTGTTTATCGTGGCATCAATGACGTTCGCGTCGAGACCGTCCCGGTGCCAGAGATTGGCACGGGAGAGGTGCTGATTCGGGTGCACACTTGCGGCATATGCGGCACCGATCTCAAAAAGATTCATACTGGTTCCCATTCCGCTCCACGGATCTTCGGACATGAAACGTCAGGTGTGATTGCCGCAATCGGCACCGAGGTGGAGGAATTCTCAGTTGGTGATCGCGTCATGGTCTTCCACCACATTCCTTGCGGCGAGTGCTTTTACTGTGAACGAAAAGTATTTGCGCAATGTCCGGTTTATAAGAAGGTTGGTTGTACCGCCGGATTCGAGCCTTCCGGCGGCGGATTTTCCGAGTACGTCCGGGTCATGGATTGGATCGTGCAGTGTGGTCTGGTGAAGATTCCCGACGGAGTCTCTTTCGAGCAGGCTATCTTTGTTGAGCCGGTCAACACATGTCTTAAGGGAGTCGAAGCCCTGCGGCTGGAACCTGGGGAAACTGTGCTAGTGATAGGCCAAGGGCCGATTGGCATCATTTTGGCGTCTTTGGCACTGCGGGCGGGCGCCCGGGTGATTGTTTCCGATTTGTACGAGCAGCGGCTTACAATATCCAAGGCCCATCAGCTTTTGGAAACGATTGACGCCTCCACGGGAGACCTGGTCCAGGAGGTACGCACATTGACCGAGGGGCGCGGCGCTGATGCGGTGCTGCTGGCAGTGGGCGGCAACAGCCTGATTCCTACCGCCATGGATTCGGTCCGATATGGGGGGCGGGTGATGCTCTTTGCCCAGACAGCGCGAGGCGAAGCGAGCATTGATCCGGCAGCGATCTGTGTCGATGAGAAGACGCTCTTGGGTTCGTATAGCGCGTCCGTTGAGCTGCAGGATGAGAGTGCGCGACTTGTTTTCAATCGTGAGATCGATCTGGAAAGCCTGATTTCACACCGTTTTCCGCTGCGCGGAGCGGTGGAGGCGCTGCATCTCGCCGCAAATCCTAAGCCGGATTCCATGAAGATCGTGATTCAGCCTGGACTAACGACGGTTGCGCAGTGATGTTTTCGGTCAGGAGCGAAGAAAGCAGAGCTTGAACGGAACCATGAAAGCCGCGGTCCTCTACGGCAAAGAGGACATAAAGATCGAGAAGGTGCCGATTCCCCGCCTGGACCCAGGGGAGGTTCTTATCAAGGTGCAGGTTGCCCTCACCTGCGGCACCGATCTAAAGGTCTTTCAGCGCGGCTATCATGCACGCATGATCCAGCCTCCAGCTCTCTTTGGACACGAGCTCGCTGGAACCATCGAGGAAGTAGGAGCGGGCGTGAAGGAGTTCCGGCGCGGAATGCGCGTCGTCGCCCTGAATTCAGCTCCTTGCGGCGTGTGCTTCTTCTGCTTGAAGAAGCAGCCGAATCTTTGCGAAGACCTTCTCTTCAACAACGGCGCGTACGCGGAATACATCAAGGTGCCTCGTCGAATTGTCGCCGGCAACATGCTGCGCATCCCAGACAAGGTCAGCTTTGAGGCGGCTGCGATGTGTGAGCCGCTCGCTTGCGTACTGCACGGATTGAATGAGACTCATGCGGAGAAAGGCGATAGCGTCGTAATTATTGGGGCAGGACCGATCGGACTGATGTTCATGCAGGTCGCAAAACTCAGCGGATTGCGAGTAATCGCCGTAGTAAAGCGCGATGAGCAAGTGAAGGACGCCCGTCGCTTCGGTGCCGACGAGACGGTGCAGATCACTGCCGTCGCTGATCCTATCAGTGCTGTCCGTGCCCTCACGCCTAAGAAGCGCGGAGCGGACGTTGTAATTGAAGCCGTGGGACGCCCGCAGGCGTGGCAATGGGCTGTGGATATGGTACGCAAAGGCGGCACGGTCAACTTCTTCGGAGGATGCGCCAGCGGTACCAAACTGGAACTTGATACACAACGACTCCACTATTCTCAGATCACTCTGAAAGCTACGTTCCATCATACTCCCGAGATGGTGCGCAAAGCGTTCGCCCTAATTACACAGAACAAGATTCAGAGCGCCGATTACGTTACCGGCGAGGCTCCGCTTTCCCACTTGAAAGAAGTGCTACGCAAAATGGTGGATCGCAGCGGACAAATCAAGACCGCCATCATCCCGGGCCGGAACTGATCGCGGATGTCGTCGCGTACACAAGTTTCGGTTGCCTCCAGCGAATCGGCTAAGGGTTGGGCTGCCCTCCCTCCTGAATATGCAATTCCCGAAACGGCTCCGTCGCTCGAAGAGGCACGAGCTTATTGCGAGCGCCTGGCCAGGAGCCACTACGAAAATTTCAGTGTGGCGACCTGGTTCTTGCCGGCAAAGCTGCGGCCGCACTTCTACGGAATCTACGCATATTGCCGGATTTCTGACGATCTGGGAGATGAAGTCGGTGACCCGCAGCAGTCGCTGATCCTGCTGAATGAGTGGGAGGAGGAGTTAGATGCTTGCTATGCTGGTGTTCCGCGGCATCCGGTATTTGTGGCGCTGCGTCCGACCATTCTCAGTTGCAGTATTCCCCGCGACCCCTTTGCAGATCTGTTGAAAGCGTTTCGCCAGGATCAAACTTTCACGCGCTATCGAACCTTCGACGATGTTTTAGGTTATTGCGTGAACTCCGCCAATCCGGTTGGCAGGCTGGTGCTGTACGCCTGCGGATATTCCGATCGGGAGAGGCATGAGCTCTCTGATTTCACTTGCACTGCACTGCAGCTCGCAAACTTCTGGCAGGACGTCTCTGTCGATTACGCCAAAGGACGTATCTATTTGCCGCTCGAAGACCTCATTCGCTTTGGTGTGCAGGAGAGCGACATTGCTCAAAGGCGCTTTTCTGCTGCGTTCGGCGAACTTATGCGCTTCGAAGTAGAGCGGGCGCGTGAGTGGTTTCAGAGGGGACGAGCTTTGATTGCAATGGTTGAGCGTGAGCTGGCGATCGATATCGAACTTTTCACGCGTGGCGGAGAAGAAATTCTGAACTGCATCGAGCGGCGGGATTATGACGTGCTGCGCGCGCGTCCCGTGATCTCCAAACCACGCCAGCTCGCGCTTGTGGCGAGCGCCGCCGCGCAGGCTCTGTGGAATCGCCTGTGAGCGCTTCTCAACTCACAACTGCATACGCAGTTTGCCGCGGCATCGCACGTCGCCGGGCTCGTAATTTTTACTACTCCTTTCTCGCGCTGCCTTCGGTAAAACGAAATGCTCTCTCTGCCGTATACGCGTTCATGCGGCACGCAGACGACATCAGTGATGATGAACGGGTCCCTGTACTCGAGCGGCGCCAACGATTACAACACTGGCTGGAAGAATGGCACAAGATCCAGGCTGGAACGCCCAGTAGTGATCCGATATTTGTCGCTCTGGCCGATGCGCAGAAGAAGTACCGCATTCCTCCGGCGTTGCTGGATCAGCTGGTGCAGGGAACCAGCATGGATCTGCAGAGTCCGATTGATGAGAGCGATGCCTCTTCCAACTTCGAAGGCAACACTGCGGTCGCAGCATTCCCTATTCGCGTGCACCGAACCTTTGCGGAGCTCTATGACTATTGCTACTACGTAGCTTCGGTAGTTGGATTGGTCTGCATCCGTGTGTACCAATATGAAGACCCTCGCGCCGAAGAACTGGCGGAGCGTTGCGGCGTTGCGTTTCAACTCACGAACATCATCCGCGATGTGAAAGAAGACGCAGCTGTGGGACGCGTGTACCTCCCTGAAGAGGATCTGCACCGCTTTGGTTTGACGGTAGACGATTTCCTTCGGGACAAAGGCGCACGGCTCGAGCAATCGCGGTTATGGCCGCTGCTCGAATTTCAAGCGCAACGTGCCCACGACTACTACGCATCGGCGAACGAACTGATCCCGCTCATTCATGAAGACAGCCGATCTGCTCTTTGGGTAATGGTTAGCATTTATAAGCGCTTACTCGAACGCATCGCCGAGAAGAACTACGATGTTTTGCATGGACGAGTGCGGCTCAGTGGGACGGAAAAGACGGGAATTCTCACGCGCGGTATCATCAAATCTATATTCGACAGAATCTGAGGGCAGCAAACCTGGGATCCGAGCCGCCCTCGGCCGGTTTGAGTTTTTCGTGAATCGCCAAATTGATGATCTGGTGATGCAAAGTTTCAAAAGGATACCGGCGACTCATCGCTCAGTCATGAACACCCACCCGAGCGCGGCCGGATGCACGTTTGTTCC
Source organism: Acidobacteriota bacterium (assembly GCA_003225175.1). Classification (NCBI taxonomy): domain Bacteria; kingdom Pseudomonadati; phylum Acidobacteriota; species Acidobacteriota bacterium. The sequence continues at coordinate 31,250 of QIBA01000048.1, read as the reverse complement.
GCATAACTTTGAATAACAAGGACAAACAACAAACGACAGTCGGAATCGTAGGTGGAGGCATTGCCGGACTCGCCGCCGGCTGCGCCTTGGTCGACTCCGGATTCCGAGTCACCGTATTTGAGCGCAGACCTTTCGTTGGCGGCCGAGCTTCCTCCTATGAACACCCAGGAACCGGCGAGACTGTGGACAACTGTCAGCATGTGTTACTCGGATGCTGCACAAACCTGCTTGACTTTTACGGACGTATCAGAGTCTCCGATAAGATCCAGTGGTTCGATCGACTCACGTTCATTCAGCCGGGCGGCCGGCGGTCAGAGATTAGTCCATCAGGATTGCCGGCGCCTTTCCATGCTTCGCTATCTTTCCTACGAGCCTCATCTCTGTCTTGGCCTGACAAGATCGGGATCTCGCGCGCCATGCTGGCATTGATGGGCCCGCTTCCGGATGACAGCTCGAAGAGCTTCGCTGATTGGCTACGAGAGCATCGTCAGACGCCAAAGGCGATCGACCGCTTCTGGAAGGCAATACTGGTGAGCGCTATTAACGAGGACTTGGATCGGATTTCCGTTCGCTATGGCGCTCAGGTTTTTCGTGAATCGTTTCTGAAATCTGCCGAAGCCGGAAGAATGGGCGTACCTACTGTTCCGCTTTCCGATCTGTACAGCGAGGCTATTGCTTACATGGAGCGAAGAGACGGAAAGGTGCATCTGCGGACTAGTGTAGAAGGATTAATTTCAGAACAGGACAGCGTAGTCCTCCAGCCCACTGGAGCGGCGGAACGCTTCGATTTCGTTGTGCTAGCTGTTCCGCACAATGCCCTGGGTAAGCTCTTGCCCTCCCAAAACGGATCAGCTGAAGCGAGTGCTCATCTACATGCGCAAATTGCAAAGCTGGAAAGCTCTCCGATCACTGGTATTCACTTGTGGTTTGATCGCGAGATTACGGAACTTCCTCATGCCGTGCTGCTCGACCGGACAATCCAGTGGATGTTCCAAAAGTCGAAGCTCCAGCCTCAGCGTCAAGGACCTGAACAAGAGGGCAGCTATGTTGAGTTGGTGGTTAGTTCGTCCAAATCGCTTGTGACGATGGGACGGCAGGAGATCGTTGATCTAGGCCTTCGCGAGTTGGCCGAGTTCTTTCCCGTTGTTCGCGACGCCCAGCTGTTGAAAGCCACGGTCGTGAAGGAAGTTCATGCGACTTATTCTGCGCAACCAGGATCGGATTCGAACCGTCCATGTTCGCGAACGCCCTGGCCACGAATCCTCCTCGCTGGCGACTGGACCGCTACCGGATGGCCTGCAACGATGGAGGGGGCAGTGAGGAGTGGCTACAGGGCGGCGGAGGAACTGATGAGAGAGACTGGACAAAGCACTAGGGTTCTTGTTCCCGATCTGGGAGCTTCAGGCCTAATGCGGCTTTTCGGATGAGCTTCAGCAGACACTCGTGATCAGCGGACTCACGTAACCGCTCAAGTCCTTAGCAGCATAATTCCGCCGAGTACCAGCAACCCCGAGATCCACCTTCGGCGACTGACATGCTCTTTGAGGAAGAACTTCGCTCCCACCAGGTTCGATAGAAACGTCAGTGACGCTGAAGCGGGAATCACGATGCTCAAATCAATCAGCGACAAAGCCGTGAGCAAACTGAAGAAGCTGAGCGCCATAATGGATAAGCCGATATAGAACCATGGCTCGGTAAGCACGGCGCGAGCGACGCCCAAGATTCCGAATTTCCGACGCAATTCGCCGAAGTCACCAACACGTCTCATTGCTCTCGCGGTCGACATATCTCCGGCGGAGTTCAGTCCAACTAGCAGAAAAATCATGAGCCACGTGGCGACGACGCCAAGATGCCTCATGAGTGGACCTCGAGGTGAAGAGTAGGGCCTTCTGGTGTGGGCGTTACCGTGAGCGACGGCCCGCCGGTAACGAACCCGACGCCAACCGTGATCATGAAAATCCCGATCCAGCGAGTCAGGGGGATGTGTTCACCCAGCATGAAATGAGCAAGTAGTGCCGTAAGAACATATCCAAATGTCGTTGCCGGCATGATGTACGAGAGGTCAGCCCATGATAGAGATGCCAGATAGGAAAGATAAAAAATCATCAACAGCACGATGCCGAAGGCTACGGTCGGATTCAGAGGTGCAAATAGCAAATCGTGCCAGCGACTGGGAGAGATCTCACCAATCTGCTTCATGCCTTTGGCGAGGTAAACATCGCCGAATGTGCTGGCGAGGACAATGAGGGCCAGCAAAGAGTAACGCAGCAAGCTCATGCTATGTACGTGCTGGCTCATGGAGGAAGTCTGTTCCGTCTCTTGCATTTCTTAAGAGTACAGGGCTAAAGGATCTGTAGGAGAATGTGAACCACCTGCCGAAAACAGCCGTAGACCTCGAGTTAGCTCAGGCTGTGGGACTGGGCAAATTTGGATGGATAGGCATATTTGCGTGCGTGGGAGTTAATCTCGCGGCGTAAGTCTTCCCAGATCGAGTCGGGCATTCCCAAGAAAATCTCGACGACCTTGGGGTCGAACTGCGATCCGGAAAAACGCTTGATTTCTTCGCGCGCTGCCTGAATAGGCTGCGCTGCGCGATACGGCCGATCAGAGGTGATGGCGTCTAAAGTGTCTGCAACCGCAAACAGACGAGCGCCAATTGGAATTTCATCGCCCACAAGGCCACGCGGGTAGCCGGACCCCTCGTAGCGTTCCTGATGCGCGTAGACGATCTCTGCCGCCTCGGTGAGGAACGGAATCTTCTTCAGCATGTGATATCCGCGCGCGCAATGCTCACGCATAATCATTACTTCCTGCTCGGTGAGCGCTCCGGGCTTACGAAGAATGGCGTCGGGAATAGCCATCTTTCCGATGTCGTGCAGGAAAGCGCCGCGCGCAATTACGCGGATCTTGTCGCCGGACATTCCCATCGCTCGCGCCATAGCAATGGTGAAGGCGGTTACGCGCTTGGAGTGTCCCTCAGTTTCGGCGTCTTTGAGATCGAGAGCGTCGCCGAGAGCTTCGAGTGTAATGTCGTAGGAACGCTCGAGGTCGGCCATTGTTTGGCGGAGTTGCTCGGTACGGGCGGCGACCAGCGATTCCAGATTGGATTGATAGGAGCGGTTCTCGAGGCGCAGCTTACGATGCTCCAACGCGCGCCTTACCATAGCGAGGAGCTGCTCACGCTCAAACGGCTTCAGCAGATAGTCATACGCGCCATTCCGGATCGCTGCCAAAGCCACGGAAATGTCGTGGACTGCCGTCACCATTATTGCCGGCATATCCGGATAACAATCCTGAACGCGGTCGAGCAGCGCAATGCCATCCATCTCGGCCATCATCAGGTCGGAGAGCATGAGCTGGAATTCTTCTCCTGAGCCCAAGACTTCCAACGCCTGCTTTCCAGACGCTGCCTGCATGGCCGTGTACCCAGCATTTTGCAGCATGGACGTGACGATCTCGCGTATCGCCTCTTCGTCGTCAACGACCAGGATTCGTTCGGATGTCATCGAGTGGTTGGTTTACTTGTTGGTGAGAGCCCTCACATTCTAAACGTAGGAATGCTTTTCAACTCTTGGGCTTTTCTCTAGGACACTACCGGAAGTAACTTTGTTGAGTCCCAAGGGACACCTCCACCTCATTAGCTTTACAAGAGAGGAGAAGCTTCGAAACCGTGGATATGGCCGTCCTATCCAGACGCAGATTACCGGGATAATCCTATGTAAGGATTACACGAGCTTCAAAGCAAGCTTTTTGGGAAAGATTGGTATCCAGATACCAACTATGAGCTTTGTAGTTCCTGTGGAAAACTCCCAGATAAGTTCCTTCCGGAGTTCGATAGATTCCTCCCGCGATTACCTGAGGCCTCGAAATGCCGGAAAATCCTTCGTTTGGGCAGGATTTTGGCCGATGCTTGGGCGTGTTCCCGTTATTCCTGAGCTGCCTCCGGCCAGCACCGTCCAGCTACAAAGAATTGGAGAGCTAACTGCAACGGTAATGGCAGAACGTCAGCAATCGCCACTCGAAAGACTGAGCAACGCAAGAAAAGGACCCCTGAATGTCGAGTCTGGTGGACGGAATCCAATTGGCGACTTTTCTCCCCATCGTTCAGCATGCCGAACAGGCTTCTGTAGATCGTTATAAAGATGTTTTCGAAGGCAATCGTCACCGCGTGTATTCACTGGCCTTCTACATGACGGCAAACGAGCTCACTGCCGAAGACGTCATGACTAGCACTTTTTGCCGCGCTTTTGCGACAAGCTCAAAGCCGGAAGCGGAAACAATCGACCGGGCGCTGGTGACTGAGCTGCGTGAACTCACGCCTATTGGGAATCTTACGATTCAATGCAAACCGACAGAGCAGGTGAGCCAGGTTCGTCGAAATACAAGAAGGGCTGATCTGGAGAATGCGGTTGTCCAACTCCCATCCACCGAGAGGCTCATCTTCCTCATGCACGACGTCGAGAACTACGATCATGCACGCATCGCGAGAACCATTGGGATCACGGAAACCGAATCAAAAGCCGGGTTGTTCCAGGCTCGACTGAAGCTGCGAGAAATTCTGGCAAACTAATATCCCTATAAGGTTGGAGGGGAATAGGCAGGATTCACTTCTTTTGGCGTTCTTCTCTCTTTCTCTTAGCCCAACCTTCTTTCACCACCTGCGTTCCGCGGGCGATAGCCAATGAGTCTGCGGGTACTTCAGCGGTGATGCACGACGCAGCGCCAATGTATGCTCCATGTCCGATCTTCACCGGAGCGACGAGAGTAGAGTCGCTGCCTACAAAAACTCCATCTTCGATGACAGTCTTGTGCTTGCTTACTCCATCGTAATTGCAAATGATGGTGCCCGCGCCAACATTTACGCCGGCGCCGACTTCCGCATCTCCCAGGTAGGTGAGGTGATTGGCTTTCGAGCCGCGGCCGAGGCGCACCTTCTTCATCTCGACGAAGTTCCCCACATGCGCACCTTCACCAATCTCGCTTCCCGGACGTAATCGGGAGTAGGGACCGACGATTGCGCCATCAGCGACTGAACTGTCGTCGAAGACGCAGCCCGGGAGCACATTTACATTCTTTCCAATCTGCGAATTCGTGATCACTGAATACGAGCGTATCCGGCTACCCTCGCCGACTACGGTATTGGAGCGTAGCTGTACAAAAGGCTCGATCGTAGCGTCCGGAGCAACGCGTACTTCTTCGTCAATCACGCACGTTTCAGGCTTGAAAATCGTTACGCCTTCGCTCATCAGTTGACGGGCCTTGCGCATGCGCATGTTTGCGTCGAGACCCGCGAGTTCTGCGATCGTGTTGCCGCCCAAAACCTCATCCGGATCATGCGCGCGAATGGCCATGACCTTCTGGCCCTCGGCTACCAAAAGAGCGGCCATATCGGTGAGGTAGTATTCGCCGTGAGGATTGTTCGTCTGAAGGCGATGGATGTGGGCGAACAACGGCTTAGAACTGAATGCGTAGAATCCCGAATTGATCTCCCCGATATTCGACTGTTCCGGCCGAAGGGACTTCTGCTCCACAATTGCCGCGACCCGGTTTGTTGAGCCCTCGCGCAACACGCGTCCATAACCAGTGGGATCCGCGGGCGCCGCGGTAAGAATGGTCATCGCCGCATCTTCTTCGATATGAAAATCACGAATGCGCCGAATCGTTTCCGGATGAATCAGTGGCGCATCTCCTGACAACACCAGGAAGTGTGCGTGCCGAGCCAGCTCTCGCTGAGCTGTCTGGATTGCGTGTCCTGTGCCGCGTTGCTCAGCTTGAAGCACGAAATTCACTCCCGTGTGGGCGACCGCTGAACGAACGCTCTCCGCTTCGTATCCAATGATTACGTAGATGTTCGGCGGGGGCACAACCTCCGCTGCCGAGCGAATCACATGCGCGACCAGTGGCTTGCCTCCAACCTCGTGCAAAACTTTGGGACGCTTTGATTTCAAACGAGTCCCTTTTCCCGCCGCCATAATCGCGATCGCAAAGTCCTGTGATGGCATGGAGCAATGGTACAAGGTTTACTGTTCGTGCTCAGTATTGCGGCACTTACCGACTCTGAAAGTGAGAGAGAGCAAGAACACGGAAAAATGCAGGGGACGTTTTCGAAAATTGCACCGAAGTCGTCGAATTCTGTAAATCTTGTTTATAGCCAGGGAGTTAACAGTGATCGTCGGGCATTTTGCTCGCACGCACCGGTAAGCAAAGCACGTTACCCCCCTTCGGGGCCTCGAAAAACATTTTTCGGGCATGCACAGGGAATATCTCGAGCAGTCTCAGCCGCACAACTCCTCTGCCCAGTGTCCGCTGACACTCACATGGAAAAGCCATCCAGATTAGCAACTAAATAATTAGTTACTTTTTTTCTGCCTAGTCGTCTAATCAAGCAGAGGAGAAGGATGCCGCGCAAGCAGTCCGAAACCCTGACACAAGCGGAGCTGCGGTTAATGAACGTGCTCTGGAGTAAGGGGCCAGCCACAGTACAGCAGGTGCTCGACTGGCTCGCCACGGACTACGACCTGGCTTACAACTCGGTTCTCACCACGATCCGCATATTAGAAAACAAGGGCTATTTGAAGCACACCAAGGATGGTCGTGCGCACATTTATCGCCCAGTAATCGCGCGTGACGAGGCGAGCAGGTCGGAGGTGCGACATCTAGTCAGCCGGTTCTTCGGTAATTCTCATCACTCTCTTCTCTTGAATCTTCTGCAAGAGCAGGAACTCAACGCTGAGGAGATCAAGCAGCTGCGGCAAATCTTAGAGGCGAGCGAGCGCAAATGAGCGTGCTTTCAGCAATTCAATCCGCTGCTCAAGTCGTCGGCGGACGCCTGATATCAGGACTAGCCGCAGGGCTCCTCCTGGCCGCGCTGACTGCTGTGGTGATTCGAGCTTTCCGCACTTCCAGCACTAGATTTGCGGTTTGCTTTCTAACCCTCGTGGCAGTTGCCTTTCTCCCTATCGCCTCCTGCTTTGTCAGTGGTCATGTCACGGGAGTTCAGTCGGCTGAAGGCATCGCTATTCCAAGCCGATGGGCTCTCGCCCTTTTTGGTCTTTGGATGGTCGGCGCTGGAATTGGACTCATCAGGATCGCCGCAGGACTGTGGCGCGTTCATAGAATCCGTCGCCGTAGCGTAGAACTGGCCGAGAGCGTTGCTTCTGGATCAGCAGCTCGTGCGCTGCTTAAGTCGGATCCGACATTGAACTTGAACCTCGCCGAGACTGCGAACCGGCCTGTCGCGCTTTGCATTTCCGATGACGTGTCAGTACCAACAGCGCTCGGCTTCTTTCGACCCGCGATCCTGCTTCCTTCGTGGGCGATGAGAGAACTTTCGGCCGACGAACTCAACTCAATTCTGCTGCACGAACTCGGGCATCTTCGCCGCCGGGACGATTGGACCAATCTCGCACAAAAAATCTTGCAGGCTCTGCTCTTCTTTCATCCTGCGGTGTGGTGGATCGATTCGCGACTTGCGTTGGAACGCGAGGCTGCCTGTGATGACCTGGTCGTTGCGAAAACCTGTGATGCTCGCGGCTACGCCAAATGCCTGGTCTCTGTTGCGGAAAAAAGCGTGGGACGGCGCCCATTTGCGGTTGCCGTTGCGGCGGTCAGCCGGATTCGCGAGACTACTGCGCGTCTCACACGGATTCTCGATCAGAACCGACCGGCAGGAACCCAAGTATGCAAGCCAGTCCTAGCGACTTTTGCGACATTGACCCTGGCTTTTCTGATCGAAATGCCGCGTATGCCTGCGATCGTCGTGTTCAGCGATGCGGCTCCAGCGACCATTGCACAAAATCATCCTGCGGTAGCCAACGTCGCACAATCGATCGCTGCAATCGTGTCGACGTCGGCCCAAATTGAAACCAGCATGGGGGAAGGTCTTTTGCATCCGGCTCTCCGGAAAGCGGAGCTGCGAACTCGAGGTGCGAGAGGTTCCAGAAATGCAGCGCTAATCAATTCAGCACTAACAAAAAGTGTGCTCACGAATGATATTGAGACGAACGCGAAGCTAAAGCCATCGCTCAGGCTTGCACGTGCAAACTGGAACCAAGAACAAATGACTGCGAATCAAGCGGCGATAGTGCCCACTCTGCTGCTAGTAATGCAGACCGTGATTTGCGATGAATACGGGAATTGCTTCGTAAGCGTCAGGTCGTGGCAAGTTTTAACCGTGCAGCAAACACTGAATCAAGCCCAAAACGGAAACGGCTCCAAGTCGATTTAGGGCTTTTTTTTCAACATATCAACTAATTAATTAGTTTTACGAAGGAGACAAAAGCAGATGAGTAGTAGATGGAAAACAGCGCTCTCAAAACGCATGGTTGCGCCGGCGATTGCTTTGGCGACGATCATGTCTCTTGGAGCACATGAATTCTTTAAGCCAGACGTGGCGCAAGCTGCAGTCGGAACTCCAGCGCCGGCCGCAGCGGCTCTGGACGACAACAGCGTCAGCGCGTTGCTGTCGCTCGACAAGGCGATGGAGACTTTGGCTGCCCGCGTCACTCCGGCGATCGTGAATGTCACGGTTACGTCAAAGACGAAAGTAGATCTCTCGGCTGAGGGAATGCCGGAACTCCCCAACGGCATGCAAGGCTTCGGGCAGTTCTTCGGACATCCGATGCAGCCTCAGAACCGCATCGTGCATGGACTCGGAAGTGGCGTCTTCATCTCTCCTGACGGATACATCGTGACCAACAACCACGTTGTCGACGGGGCTACGGACATTCGCGTCACCATGAGCAACAAGCGAATTCTAAAAGCCAAGCTCGTCGGAGCAGATCCGCTCACCGATTTGGCTGTAATCAAAGTCAATGGCAGCAATTTTCCAAGCGTGCCATTCGGCGACTCTACCGAGCTGCAGCCTGGACAAACCGTGCTGGCATTCGGCAATCCTTTGGGATTCCGTTTCAGCGTGACTCGCGGCATCGTGAGCGCATTGAACCGTCCTAATCCGGATTCGAGCGATCCGCATAAGCCTGGACAGTTCATTCAGACCGACGCGGCCATTAACCAGGGGAATTCCGGCGGTCCGCTGGTCGATGCTCACGGAGAGGTAGTGGGAATCAACACGTTCCTTATCTCGCCTTCCGGTGCCTTTTCGGGAATGGGCTTTGCCATCCCCACGCAGATCGTGAAGCCAATCGTTGACAAGCTCATCCGGTATGGAAAAGTTCGTCATTCCTATATCGGGATTGGTATCACCGACGTCACGCCAGAGAACTCCAAGTTCTTCCAGATGTCGAAGGCTTCGGGTGCTGTTATAACGCAAGTGGAACCGAACTCGCCTGGAGCGAAAGCCGGACTCAAAGTTGGCGACGTGATCACTAAAGTCGACGGATACGAAGTGAGCGATGCCGGCCAGTTGCAGGTGGAAATCGGGCAGAAGCAGCCTGGCGAAAAGGTGGAACTCCGGGTGATGCGCGATGGCAAGGAGCTCACTCTGCCGGTTACCGTTGAAGAACTCGGCAAAACAGAGGCAGCGACGAGGAGAGCGCCGCGAATCCCGAAGGCAAGGCTCGCTGGGGCATCCGCCTGAGCGAATTGAATTCTGAGACTCGTGCTCAACTTCAAGCTCCTGACGACGTTAAAGGCGCGGTTGTAGCCCGCGTACAACCGGGCAGCCCTGCGGACAATGCTGGTCTGGCGGCGGGCGATGTTATTCAGTCGGTAAACCGCAAACCGACGCAATCTGCGGCAGATGTGAAAGAAGCCCTGTCGAAGATTCCCAACGGAGAGGATGCTCTGGTCCGGATCTGGAGCCAGGGCGGAAGCACCTTCCGAGTGATGCACTCTGGGAATCAGGGCTAGTTCGAGAAGGCGGTGCATCATATGCACCACTTTCTTCGCATAAACCCAAAACTGAACATTGAGGATACGGAGGATCTTTTTATTATCATTCCGAACCGCCGAGGCATGGGCGGTCAGGAATCCCTATGAAATGCTAAAATGCTCTGAGCACGCCAGAAGTTGTGCTTCCAACCCTCGGCAGCTCCTAGAGCTGAAACAGACCTATCGCAGTCCGCAGGATTCCTTACCGCCGAAAAGCAGCGGTTCGAACAAGGATCCAGAACTCCGTGTTCAAGTGCAGTTATCCGTACTTTGTCGGATCGGGAATTCCCGCTTCGGTAAATCCTTTATGCCGCAGCTGGCATGAGTCACAGCGTCCGCAGGCGAGTCCTTCTGGAGAAGGGTCATAGCAGCTCGAAGTGAGTGAGTAGTCCACGCCGAGTTCGCAACCTGTCGCGATGATTTGCGCTTTCGACATTTGAATTAAGGGCGCATGGATTCTGACTCTATGACCTTCGACACCTGCCTTAGTTGCAAGGTTCGCCAGTCTTTGAAAGGCGTCGATGAACTCCGGACGGCAGTCGGGATAACCGCTGTAATCCCGCGCGTTCACCCCGACGAATATGTCAGTGGATGCGATAACCTCAGCTAATCCGAGTGCGAACGATAGAAAAATGGCGTTGCGCGCGGGCACGTACGTGATGGGAATGGCATTCGATATTTGCGATTCGGGACGATCCTTCGGCACATCGATGTCCCCGGTAAGTGCAGAGCCCCCAAATTGGCGCAGATCAAAGGAAATCACGGAATGCTCAGCGCCAAAAACCGCCGCCAGCTTCTTCGCTGCGTGCAATTCGACCCGATGTCGCTGACCGTAATCGAAGCTGAGCGCGTGCGGTGCGAAGCCATCGCGACGCGCGATCGCGAGCACGGTGGCTGAATCGAGGCCGCCGCTGAGTAGGACCACTGCTTTGGGTTTCATTTGTATTTCCACCATCTGGATTCTGTCGTGCTTCCTACGGAAGTTTGTAGCAGCTTAAGAGCCTTTGAAAATTCTTGTGGCACAGCCGCCCTCGGCTGTGGCTCTGCCCAAAGCCAAGGCAGCTAGCATGCATGCACCGCGAAGCCTCAAGCCGCCATCATCCATCCTTCCATGTAGAAGGAATGCAGTAGAAACTCGTGTCCCTAATGGTGGCGGAAAATGGCCGGAGTTTGAATTTGGGCGGAGCCACAGCCGAGGGCGGCGGTGCCAAAAAGATAACGGGCCGCTTTAACGAGCTGAAGTCCTTCCTGCTAAAACTAGTTTACGAAACTCAACGACTGAACCCTCATGACGCTGCAGCCTGTATCCTTTTCCTCGTGCCCATCATGCTTCAAGCCCAGCACCTGACTCGTGCTGTAAGAAGCAAGATCATCGTGAACGACGTCAGCTTCGATGTGAACGCCGGCGAGTTGCTAGCGATCGTCGGGCCTAGCGGGGCAGGGAAGTCATCGCTGCTGCGGTTGCTCAATCGACTGGACGAACCCACAAGCGGCACTGTACTCGTCGAAGGCAAGGATTATCGCGAAATTTCCACGCGAGATTTACGACGTCGCGTCGGCATGGTCATGCAGCGACCCTTCGTCTTCCCTGGCACAGTTGCAGAGAATCTTGGCTTTGGTCCGCAGCAGCAAGGACGAACTCCTACCGATGACGAGATCGAGCAGCTGCTGCGGGATGTCGGACTCATAGGCTATGCCGGCCAGGATGTCAGGCATCTTTCCGGAGGCGAAGCCCAGCGCGTGTGCTTCGCTCGCGCTCTGGCGAATCAGCCTGCCGTTCTCCTGCTGGACGAGCCTACATCGGCGCTCGACGAAACTGCCAAGCTTGACGTGGAAACAGTGATTCGCAGGATTTCGGCGCAGGGAGTGACCTGCGTGATGGTTACGCACGACTTTCGCCAGGCGCGCCGGCTGGCCATGCGCGCTGCTCAACTTGCGTTCGGCAAGCTGGTCCGAGTCGGACCTGTATCCGAGGTGCTGAATGTTGAAACAGCTCTTTCCTAATCAAGTAGCGCTTGGATTTGCCCAAGCTGGAGTAACGGCAGTGCTCGCCATGATCGTTGGGTTTGCAGCCCGCAAGCGCGGTATTCACGTCGAATTGGAGACCCTGATCGCGCTCGGTCGTGGATTGGCGCAGATTGTTGCCGTAGGGTTTGTGCTCGTCTTGATGCTCAAAGGCCCGCAATGGACGAGCGCCTTCATGCTCTCAGCGATGGTGATCGCGGCTGGAGCTACATCGGCGCGGAGGACAAAGAAAATCCCTGGTTCGTTTCAAGTTTCATTCTGGTCCATCCTGCTCGGATCGGGTTCGGTGATCGCTGTGATGACCTGGGCTGGCGTCATCGATGGGGCCATAACATCCATCGTTCCCGTGGGCAGCATGATTATCGCCAATGCGATGAACACGAATGCTCTCGCGCTCGATCGATTTTGGGCTGAGGTGGAGTCACACGTCGGCGAGATCGAATCAGCCCTGGCGCTGGGCGCTGCACCCGACGTTAGCGTTTCTCCGGCAGTCGAGAAGTCATTCTCTGCGAGTCTGATTCCAGCGCTGAATAACCTGCGCTCCCTGGGATTGGTTTGGATTCCGGGTCTCATGGCAGGCATGGTGCTGACGGGATCTTCGCCGCTCTATGCGGCGATTTATCAGTTCGTCGTGATTGCCATGATCTTTGCTTCATCCGGACTAACGTCGCTCATCTCCACGGGCTTGATCCGTCACCGAATCTTCACGCCTGCGCAGCAGTTGGCGATAGCGCGGTGAATGGGCCGATCGAGCGCACACCAGCGCTCGACGGCCCGGAAACCCGCGGGAGGACTCTTCCGGTTAACATGACAGAGTTCTGGAATATCGAAATCTTTAGGATGCCGGCGAGCTCAGAATCTCCTTCGCCGCTCGGTATCCGCTGGCGATTGCGCCGTGAACTGTTCCGTGATGTCCGGCGAAATTTGTGGCCTCGCCGGCGAAGAACAGCGTGTTGGCAATGGGCGCAGCGAACTCGCGCTGCATATCGCAGCCGCCCCGTGCCACATAGCTGTATGCGCCTTGAGAATACGGATCGTTCTGCCAATTATGCGTGTAGGTATGCGTTAGCTCTTCGTGACAACGCTCAACTGGGATGTGGAAGACGCGCGCAAGCGAATTGAGCGCGCGCTCACAAATCTGATCATCACTTAAGAGCGAAAGTCGCTCGGCTGCATCGGCTGGAGCCCATCCGGTAAGCAGCGGCACGTCAAGAGGTGCGAAAGCCCACCACGTGGGAAAATCCGGATCTCTAGAAAACAGAAACGACATCTTCGCAAGCGGCTGTCCCTCCGCATTCATGTCCGCCCAGAAACGTCTGCGAAAGGTCATGCTCACGCGGATCACGTCACCCACGCGGAGCGCTGAGAGAGATCTCGCCTTTTCTGCGAGAGGCGGATCGAACCGGATCACACGGTTCGTGGCGCCCTGTTTCTGGACCAGGGCGAGAGGCAAAGTCGAGAGAAGCCGAGGAGCTGAGATCGTGAATCGAGAATTGCTGTTGCGAATTGCGCCGACTTCTACGGAGCCCTGTCTCCACTTCACTTGAGTAACAACCGTGCTCAGCTCAAGTTTGGCGACATTCCCGCGGAGGTTTCGGGAAAGCGCAGCGACGAGATGACCATATCCTTGCGGCAGGCGGAACTGGCTATCGCCATCGATCTTCTCTTCGGCCTCGATGCCTTCAATGAGCGATTGCACACTGATCTCCTCAGGATGCGCGGCGTGAAATCCGCGAACGTACATACAGGCTGCTCGCTTGTCTTCGTCGCTGATCTCCGGGTCTTGGAGTTGTTTTACGAAAGCCTCGAAGGATTGCTGCGGCAATCCGTGCTTCTTCATCGCGTCGAGAACTTTTTCGATGCGTTCCCAGAAATCGCATTTGCCGATGCCATGCTCGTTTGAGCAAAAGGGTTGTCCTTTGATTTTTACCGCGCGAATGTCGGCGCCGCTGATTAAGTCGAAAACCTCCGGGGGATGCCCGTGCACGAACTCAGCTCCAAGCTCGACCGCAGTTTCGAATTCTGACGGATGGATTGTGAGAACCCGCCCACCAATGCGGTCTCGTGCTTCGAGAACAAAGACGCGAACTCCAGCCTGGGAGAGCTTTCCCGCGGCGGCTAAGCCTGCGACTCCAGCACCGATGATGAGCACGTCAGGTTGAAATGATTCCATATGAATTGGATGACAACACGTAAACAGCCGGTGCTATTCCGAATGACTCATACTTGTAGCGAAGAAGCCGGCTTCAGCCGTGCCGTTAAGGAAGCAGTCAGAATCTTTGGCTTTAGCCGCTGAGCTCACCTGAAAGCTAACGCGATGCAGGCAATCCTTCCAGCGAATAACTCGCGACTTCAGCGGCTGAAGCTTACAAACTTTGCATCAATTGCTTAACGGCACGGCTAAAGCGATGCCCGTTCCACTACATCAGTCCCAATCTTCGGGGTTCAGCAATTCGGCAGGTGGACCGCTGGCGATGATTCGTCCACCTTCCATTACGAGGACTCGCTCGCCTAGTGCGAGAGCTTCTCGAACAGAATGCGTCACGTAAAGGACCGGGACGGTCCTGGCTGTGTTCCAATTGCGCAGATCGGTGACGATGTTCTTTCGCGTCGGCCGATCCAACGCTGCCAGTGGTTCGTCCAGTAAAAGTGCATGTGGCTCTGTGACGAGCGAACGTGCCAGCGCGACACGCTGGCGCTCACCTCCTGACAGATCTCCCGGCTTGCGATCTTGCAAGCCTTCGATGCCAAACTGCGCCAGCATCTTGCGGGTGCGCTCAGTCGCGGTGTTGCTCGGCTCGTGGGGCAGTCCATAGGACACATTTTCGGCAACGCTGAGATGTGGAAACAAGGCAAGACTTTGGAATACATATGCGAGTCGCCGCTGCGAAGGCCAAAGATTCAAGCCTTGTTTTGAGTCAAACAGCACTTGATTATTCATCGCGATTTTGCCGCAATCAGGCGTCTTGATTCCGGCGATGCAATCCAGGACTGATGTCTTGCCTGCTCCCGAATGGCCGAAGAGCACGGTAAAACCGGAGGGAACCTCGAAGGCACAATCGAGTTGGAAGGATGAAGAGATTTGCAGTCGGATTTCAGCTGTAAGTACGTTCAAGCGTTGCGCGCGCTCGACCACCAGAGTGAGCTTCGTCGATTTAGAGCGTACACGAGGGCGAGCGTCACGAAAGAGAAAATCAGCAGCAGCACTGACGTTCGCGCGGCGACTGTGTAGTCCAGAGCCTGCACTTCATCGTAGATCGCAATCGAGATCGTCTGTGTCACACCGGGAATGTTGCCGCCGACCATCAGCACCACCCCAAATTCGCCGATGGTATGCGCGAAGCTCAGTACTGCTCCTGTGAGTACCCCGGCTTTTGCCAGAGGCAACGTGATTGTTTGGAACCTGCGCCACCGCGATGCGCCGAGCACCGCTGCCGCGTCGAGAAGCTTGGGATCCACCGAGCCGAATGCATTTGCCATGGGTTGAACCGCAAACGGCAGGCTGTAAAGGACTGATGCTATTACCAATCCAGGAAAGGAAAACGTGAGCCGCGTGGAGAGCACGGACTCGGCAAACCGGCCAAGCGGACTCCTTGGACCAAGAGCTACGAGCATGTAATAGCCGAGCACTGTGGGTGGCAGAACCAGCGGCAGTGCAACCACTGCTTCCACCAGAAACTTCCAGCGGCCTCGCGAGAGTGCGAGCCAATATGCGAGAGGAGCGCCGATAACCAGCAGCACGAGACACACAGTCGCTGCAAGGCGGAAACTCAGGAGAATGGCTGGCCAGTTCATTGCGCCTTCTCCGGCCGTTGGAATCCGTTTTCAGCGAAGAGAGATTGCGTTTCCGCGCTCTCGAGGAACTCGACAAAACGTAGTGCCGACTTCTTATGGGCAGATGCTTTCATGACAACCGCAGCCTGCCGAAGCGGCGGATACAGTTCCTGCGGAATCATGAAATATGTGCCGTTGCCTTTCATGGCCGGAGCCAGCACGAGCGAGAGCGCGAGGATCGCGGCATCGGCGTTTCCGGAATTGGCAAATTGCGCCGTTTGCGAGATGTTTTCCCCAAGCACGAGTTTGGAGGAAACGCTTTGCCACAGCTCAGCTTTGCCAAGCACAGTTTTGGCGGCACGACCGTAGGGAGCATGTGCGGGGTTGGCAATTGCAAGCCGGCGAATCTGCGGATCAGCAACAACACTGAGACCTTTGCTGACGTCGATCGGCGAATTGCTCGGAACCCAAAGCACAATCTTTCCTATGGCGCACTCGTACAACGATCCCGGCTCGGTTAGCCCCTGAGCCTCCAGCTTCTTTGGATATTCCAAGTCTGCAGAAAAGAAAACATCAAAAGGAGCACCGTTCTGAAGCTGAGCAAAGAAGTTTCCAGAGGACCCGAAGACCAGCTTCACCTTGCTGCCGGTGTTCGTTTCGAAGCGGCTCGCGATCTCCTTCATGACCGGCTGTAGATCGGCGGCGGCGGCGATTGTCAGTTCTTCCTGGGCAAAGATCGGCAATGCGCTAGCGAAGATTAATGTGACGGTAAGAAGGAGTGTCAACCGGCTCTCTCGCACCATTCAGAACGTAGATCCGAAGCCTTCGCGCGGGTTTTTTACTCCAATGCTTAAAACCTGGCCCGAAGGCGGCCGGATCCACCGAATCCAGCATGCACGATTGCATACGATTTGACTTAACTAGTCAATACGGATTAACACGAAGCTGAGGACTCAATCGGGCAGCACAATCATTACTTCGGTCGATTTCACCAATGCCACGGCGACCATGCCCTTGGCAAGGCGCATCTCCCGGGCAGCATCGGCAGTGATGATGGAAGTAATCTTCTGGTCGCCGATGCCTAGCGTCACCTGAGCAAGAAGTCCGTCGATCTTGAGATCCATGATTCTTCCGATGAGCTGGTTTCGGCCGCTGATTTTGCGAAAGGTCTGGCGACGTTTGGGGACTGCGCCGTGCTTGCGAATCGAAGCAAGATACTTGTCCAGTTCCGATTCGGGCACGCGATGATGCCCGCCAGGAGTGAGCACTGTCTTCAGCTTGCCTCGATAAATCCACTGTTTTATCGCAGGATAGCTGATGCCAAGTACTTGGGCGGCGTCACGCGGGGTATAGAGTTTCATGAGATAGCTGCTAAGCTCTGAGCTTGTCAGCTGCTGAGCTCAAGTCCAGAGAGCCTAAGGAAGGGCGTTGGTTTTGGCCATGCCGCTGAAGTGCGCAGGCCTAATGTTCCGACTTTAGCCGCGGTGTTATTTTTTTCAAACCAGTTTTTCCTGAGTTCTCTGATACACAGTCGCAAAGTTAACAACGGCAATAAGGTTAATCCCTCGTCCGGCGCGGCTAAAGCCGACGCCCTTCCATAAGCCAGCTGCTTAGCAGCTCAGCATCTAAATGTGGCAATGGCTCAAACCCCGCTTTGCCAGATATTTCTGGTGATACTCCTCAGCGCGATAGAACGTGGACGCGGGCGTAATCTCCGTCACGATTTGGCGACGGAACCTACCTGAGGCTTGCATCTTCTCTTTCGAGGCGCGGGCGAGGCGCTCTTGTTCGGGCGAGTGAAAGAAGATCGCTGAGCGGTATTGCGTGCCGATGTCGGGCCCTTGACGATTCAGGGTTGTGGGATCGTGCGATTCCCAAAATGTGTTCAGCAGCTGGTCATAGCTAACCTTTGCCGGATCGTATGTCACCTCAACCACTTCGGCGTGGCCGGTTTCATCGGTGCAAACGTCCTGATACGTCGGGTTCTGCATGTCGCCACCAAGATAGCCGACGGCGGTGTCGATAACGCCCGGAATTTGCCGGAAACTTTCTTCAACTCCCCAAAAGCATCCAGCGCCAAAGGTTGCGGTTTCCATGATGACTCCTAAGGAGATTGTAGTGTCGTCCAAACAGAAACGACAGTACGGCGAGCCGAAGTATTGCCGGAAGCGGGCGATTCTGCAGTTTTAGGGAGGGCACCGGCTTCAGCCGTGCAGTAGGAACTGGCATTGCGTTTTAGCCACTGAGGTCCGCAGGGTACCGCGGCGGCTGAAGCCGGAACTGTTTAATGAGCATCCTGGCGGCACCGAAAGCCGGTGCCCCTCCCTAAACCGCATGTGCCCTCTTCGGCGCTCGTCTCTACATCGATTAGATTCACCTGTCCTTTAACCGAAACACGAATTTCAGCCCTGACCATGTCTGGTCTACTGCGCAAACCTTCACATCCACGAGTCCGGCTTTGAGGCCCATCTCGCGAACGATATTCTCATCCAAATCCGTGGCAACGCCGGCAGCTTTCTTGGGCCAGGAGATCCAGAGCATGCCGTTGGTATTCATTGCGGCGCGCAGCTTGGGCAGTTCCGTGTCCAATGCTTTTCGGCTTGACGTGAAAAAGTGCAGGAAGTCCAGTCCTTTGCTGAGCTTCGGCGCTCGATGAAAGTCCCCGATGTTCCGGAGTTCTTCTTCGTAGCCGGATGGATTTCCGGCAAACCACGCTTTCTGTCCTGGTTTAATGCCCAGCTTCTTGAATAGCGGAGTGCCTGAGTAACCGGCGGTCTTCATGTTGCATCCTCTTACTGCCATAGGCGCAGCGTTGGATATACTGCCGATTCGAGCGCAATTGCGCAAGCAGGCTGTGCATGGGACTCATCATTCGCTCCTCCGACATTCACGCTGCAGGCTGCTACACGACGACGAAGATCCGCAAGGGAACGTTTGTGGTTGAGTACACCGGTCCACTCATCTCGCCCGAGCAGGCCGACGAAATCTACGATGGACGCTCGACAACGTACTTATTTGGATTGCGAGATGGTAAGCGCATCATCGATGGACACGGCACGGCGATGTTCATCAATCATTCTTGCGATGCCAACTGCGAGACCGAGGAGATCGATGGGCACGTCTGGATCATCGCCATTCGCGACATCGAAGCCGGTGAAGAGCTCACGTACGATTACATGCTCTACGACGGAGCAGAAGATGATCCGGCTCCTTGCTTCTGCGGCTCTAAGAATTGCCGTGGAACCATGTATTCAGCGGAAGATATCCGGCGGCAGAAGCGAGTCAAACGTGCGACGAAGGAGTGATCCGGTACTCGTTTGAAATTTCCGATTGGGCCGTTCTCCCCTGGTGCAGATTGTGACCGGGTTTTCCTCATACTTTCCGGGTAACCCTCTGATTTTTCACTTGATATTTACTCTTTGCCTTCTCATAATCAGAGTGAAAAGAAAGCGAATGGCCTTACGAACCTGAGGTGAAACGAACCTCAACCATGCCAGGTAAGAGGCGAATCAGGAGCCGTGGAAAGATATCTTCGAGCTGAAGTAATCCGCATGCTGCGCATCACCCCGCGTCAGTTGGCGGGATGGGAGCGCGCAGGACTGATCGCTGTTGCTGAAAGTTACTCCTTTTACGATCTTCTCCAGATCAGGAAACTAAGCGAACTGCGAGCCAAGAAAGTCAGGCCTGCAATGATTCGTGCCTCGCTCGATGCTATGCAGCGGCAGGTTTCGGGCATGCAAAATCCCTTGCTCGAAGCCGGAGTTTTTTCACGCGGCTCGCGGCTTACGTTTCGGCATGAGGGACGTGAACTCGATCCACTCGCCGGCCAGTTCCTGCTCGCGTTTGATCGGCCAAAGATCGTGGAGGCGCGGACTGCGCAACCGCGAATGGCTAAAACGGCCTCTGAGTTGTTTGTGGTTGCGGTTGCGCTGGAGGAGAATCCGGCGCGGCAGCAGGAGGCGCTGGCTACCTACAAGCGTGTGCTCGAGCTCGATCCGCGGCATGCTGCTGCTTGTATCAATTTGGGAACCATCTACTACAACCAGCAGAATTATCGCGAAGCCGAAAATCATTATCGCCGCGCAGTGGAAATCGATGCGCGATACGCGCTGGGTTTCTTTGATCTGGGCAATGTGCTTGACGAGACTGGACGCCTGACCGAGGCGGTCGAAGCGTATCGTTCTGCCATTGCAATCGCTCCCAACTACGCCGATGCGCATTACAATCTCGCGCTGGCATATGAGCGTTTGCGTAAGCCGCGCAAAGCGCTCGCGCACTGGCGTGCGTATGTGCGCATGGATCCTGTCGGAGCGTGGTCCAACTACGCTCGTGGACAAATGCAGAAGATCCTCGAAAACGAGAAGCTGCGCATCGTGTGGCGCAAGCCGGGCCTCGTTCCGCACGCAAAGTAACCTCCTGGAAACTTGCGAATCGCGAGTTTATCCCTGGCCCTCTGCCCGACGCGGCGCGGTTCCCGAAATGTTAAAATCACCTCTTTGTCTGCCTTTTGGAGTCATCCTGATGCCTCAAGTACTCATCGAAACCGCCGCACGACCAGCGCCGCTCACGAATTTTACCGAGGATGAAGTCCTGTTTCGGGACAACGTGCGCCAATTCGCCGAAGAGAAACTGCGCCCGCTAGTACGCGAGATGGATGAGAAACAGGTTTTCGATCACGGATTGATCGAGCAATTTTTCCAGCTTGGACTGATGGGCATTGAAATTCCCGAGCAATATGGGGGCGGCGCAGGCGGTTTTTTCGAAGCTATCGTTGCGGTCGAAGAGATCTCGCGCGTTGATCCGTCGGCGGGAGTGCTCGTGGATGTGCAGAATACGTTGGTGAACAACGCCCTGTTGCGCTGGGGGAATGAGGAGCAGAAGCACCGGTATTTGCCGCGCATGTCAGCTGACACTGTTGGCGCGTACGCGTTGAGCGAGGCTGGTTCTGGTTCGGATGCATTCGCGATGCAAACGCGTGCTGAGTTGCGCGGTAACGAATACGTCATTAACGGCCGCAAACTTTGGATCACGAACGGCAAGGAAGCCGGCGTCTTTGTATTGTTCGCGAATCTCGATCCTTCAGCGGGATATCGAGGAATCACCGCGTTCATTGTAGAAAGAGAATTTCCAGGTTTCTCCGTCGGCAGGAAGGAGGACAAGCTGGGCATTCGCGCCTCCAGCACCTGCGAGCTGATTATGGAGGACCTGCGCGTTCCAAAAGGGAATGTCCTCGGCGAAGTTGGTAAAGGTTACAAGATCGCGATCGGGACCTTGAACGAGGGGCGCATTGGTATCGGCGCGCAGATGCTGGGACTCGCCCAAGGAGCGTGGGAAGCCGCCGCAAAGTACTCGCAGGAGCGAAAGCAATTCGGCAAGCCCATTTCGGACTTCCAGGGAATTCAGTTTCAACTGGCGCAGATGGCGACCGACATTCAGGCCGCGAGATTGATGGTTTATAACGCAGCGCGCATGAAAGATGCTGGACAGAACTTCGTGAAAGAAGCTGCGATGACGAAGCTGTTCACTTCGCAGGTCGCCGAACGCGTGAGTTCGCTGGCGGTCGAGATCTACGGCGGTAACGGATTCGTCAAAGAGTATCCGGTGGAGAAATACTTTCGCGACTCGAAGATTGGCAAAATCTACGAGGGCACGTCGAATATGCAGCTCCAGACGATTGCCAAGCTAGTGCTCTCAAAGTGAAATCAAGCAGCAATCGCCGCAGATTTCCGCGCCTGCTCGTGGGTGAAGAGGCGCGCGTTTACGACGACACCGGGCGCGAACTTGGTCTGCTGTCGCAAGTCAGCGGCAATGGAATGAATATCGAAGTCTCATCACTTCCGTTTGCGCAGTCGCTCGAACCGGGCCGCAGAATGCGGATCAGCATCGTCGAGTCAAGTTCGCGAGAAACGAATGTAGTGGATGTTGTTGTGCGTCGTCTGGAAGGCAACATCCTGGGCCTGCAGTTCGTGGACAAAGTAGCGGACTAGCTCTCGCTTCCGGATCGAAAACTAACCACGGGTATAATCCAAACATGTCGATCGTGAAGCACATCGGAGCTATCGCCAAGGGGATGGCGATTACCTTCAAGGAGATGTTTCAGCCTACGATTGTCGAGAACTATCCCGACGGCGCGGGACCGCTTCGTGGCGCCAGATTTCAGGAACGCTTCCGCGGTCTGCATGTGCTTCAGCGTGACGAGAACGGTCTGGAGAAATGTGTTGCCTGCTTCCTCTGCGCCGCTGCGTGTCCTTCGAACTGCATCTATATCGAAGCCGCCGAGAATACAGCTGAGAACCGCATCAGCGGCGCCGAGCGTTATGCTGCGGTCTATAACATCGATTACAACCGATGCATCTTCTGCGGCTATTGCGTGGAAGCCTGTCCTACCGACGCAATCACCCATGGCCACGGTTTCGAGTTAGCCACTTTCAACGCGACGAATCTCGTTTATCGCAAGGAACAGCTTCTCGCCCCGATTCCTGGAGGTAAGCTTCGCCCAGTGAAACCTGAGCCAGAGCTGGAAGCCGCTCATTAGTGACACGCGCCTTTGTTGCTGTGACCGATTCTCAGCTTGTGCTTATCCCAACGCTACAAACCCTGCGGCTCACGTTGCGTCCTCTGGAGCTTGCCGACGCTGACCAGGTGCAGGCCTTGTTTCCAAAATGGGAGATAGTCCGTTACCTGACGGCTCAAGTCCCATGGCCTTATCCAGCCGACGTCGCGTTTCAGTTCTACCGAACATCGCTATTCCTGCGATGGAGCGAGGAGATGCCTGGCAGTGGATATTGACGCTCAATAGTGCTCCGAGTGAGGTGATCGGAAGTATCGGCCTGACGAAGAACAAAGACGCGAACCGTGGCTTCTGGCTGGGCCTGCCTTGGCAAGACAAGGGCTAATGACTGAAGCTTGCGAAGTGGTCACCGAGTACTGGTTCAGTACGCCGAAGTTTCCAGTCTTGCGAGTTCCCAAAGCGGTTGCGAATACGGCGTCGCGCCGGATCTGGGAAAAAGAAGGCATGCGCGTTGTGGCAGTGGAAGAACGCGATTAGGTATGCGGGCGCCTTTCAACAGAAGTATGGGAAATCGCTGCCGAAGAATGGCGTGCGCGCCAACCCCAATGGCCGGTAGCGGAATCAGAGTTCGTGAGGACACAGGAGATGATTCTGATTCTTCTCGTAATTCTGCTGGTGCTGGCTCTGGGAACAGCTCCGGTTTACCCGTACAGCCGGGGATGGGGCTACTACCCAAGCGGCACGCTCGGAACGATTCTGCTAATCATTCTGATCCTGTACTTACTCCACTACGTTTAAAGTGCAGGAATCAGAACGCCTTGCGCTGATTGTCTCAGCTTAAAGAATCAAATCCAACATAGCGTCCGCCTACCCAGCTTTGAGGTTCTGGACTATTCAGCAAAGGTGCCGACGAAGGCGCTTCGCTTGCCATGACGGTCCCAATCTACGCCTAACCCTGGGCCTTGGTATTCATCAGTCATGGCTACTGCCGCCATGGAGTGTTCAAGTTTCGTTAATGGCGGATAGTAGGTCGTCTCAGCGCCGCAGGTGTGGTCGCCTTCATTCAGTGCACGAGTTTGGATTTCAGCAAAGGTTCCTGCGCGCAGCGTTGCTTCTCCGTGATGCGCGTGATCGGGCAGCACGTTCATCTCAATCGTCGTCGGAATCACCCGAAGAACGGTGTCGGTGAGCTTTCCACCCATATGCTGCGCAAATGAAACCAACGCTTTCCGTTGGGCAGGCGTTGCCTGCTCATCGACCAGCATTACCGACTTGGCGGGATATGGATTAGCATACGGATCGCCGAGCGTTGCATTCGCCTTCACAGCAGCAATTACCGTGAGCCCATCGAGCTTTTGTCCGTTCCAACTTCCATTGCGGACATGCCACGCGAGCAGCGCCTGGTCCCCGACGAGTCCCACTTCACCGTTGGCGAAGCATTGCGCCACATAGACATCCGCGCTGCGACTTTCGAGATAGTCGCCGGTAATCTTTTGTCCTTGACTCGCGAAGGCCACTGCGCCACTCAGCAGAGTAACTAGTAGACCTTTCCAAACATTGCGCATACCGCACTCCCTCAATGACTTCGATGTTCCAGAACGGAAAAGAATTTAGCTTCACTCAGCTGTTTCGCTCAGCAAAATCGCTGCAAACCGCTTCTTTCATCGTCTCTCTGGCGAGACGAAAAGTCCAGTGTTTATGCGCCTTCTCCAGATCACCCGCACTTGCCCGTTCCGTGACACGGACGATGCGCACGGCAATTGCCTGGTTCAGCTACTTGGCCGTCGGGCCCAATGCAGGTCTGCGTGTGTACACACCAGTAGTTGCCGTCGTTCGCCGGAGGCACTGTCGGATCGGGCTCCACGTTCAGATAGATACGCTTCCAGCGCAGCGACGGACAGAGATCGGGATGGCTCGTATTAAAGCGGTCGAAATCATTGACAATCATGCCTGTCCTCCTTTGGCAGCCTGAAGCAGAGCTCGTTTTACGGCTACTCGCGCCAGCTGGATCTTGTGCTTATTTCGGCCCAAACTTTTAGCATTCGCCAGGGCAGCAGCTCCCGCTGCGTCTGCGGTCTGTTCCGAAATCGTCTTTCCAGCAACCGCCTGCGCGGCTTCATTCGAAACCCAGGGAATGGGCGCAACGTGACTCATGACTACGCGCGCGGAACGAACTGTGCCGCCGTTCATGTCCAGCACTACTGACGCAGTGGCATACGGCCAATCGAAAGCTGCCTTTTGCCGCACTTCATAGTGAGAGGCCTTCGCTCCGGAGGGCTGGGCGGGAACGATCAAGTCGGTGACGATTTCATTGGGCCGTAGATCATGCTCGCGCTCATTTTCGCTCTTCGGGATGACGAAGAACTTCTCGAGAGGGATCTCGCGAGGTCCCTTTGGGCCAAAGAGACGAATGCGTGCGTTATAAGCGATTAATGCGGGAGCAACGCTGGACGGGCTCACAAAGTAAGCCGGTCCCTCATTCCCAAGAACCGCGTGATGACGATTGTCGCCAGCAACCACGAGCGACTTTCCATTCGGACCCATCGCAAGCAGTCCGAATCCATTTCGGAACCACCAGCATCGTGGACGCTGGCACATGTTTCCACCGATGGTGGCCACATTGCGAATCTGCGGACTGGCTGCATCTCCGGCAGCTTGCGCCAATATGGGGTAATGTTCTTTCACTTGCGCGTCCTCGGAGATTTCGAACAATGTCATGAGGGAACCGATGCGCAAACCTCGCGATGGAGTGAAGCTGAGGCCCCGCAGTTCCTGGACATCCTTCACGTTCACCAGTCGCTTGGGATGGACGATGTCGTCCTTCATCAAAGCAAGCAGATCGCTTCCGCCGGCAAGAACCTCAGCATCGTTCCATTGCTGTCCGAGAAGACCAACGGCCTGCTGTTTCTGTTTGGGACTGGTGTATTCGAAGGCTCTCATGCGCGGCCTCCTTCCGACTGGCCCTCAAGCGCTGCCAGGACGCGCTCCGGAGTAAGCGGCAAGTAGGGAACTCGCACGCCAATAGCATTGGCTACGGCATTCGAGATCGCCGCACCTGGCGAGACCGTCGGTGGCTCGCCAATTCCGATCACTCCCCTTTCGTCGTAACCGGGACCAGTCATCAGGCGTACCACCAGTTCGCCAACATCGCCGATTCCTGCGAGGCGATAATTATCCATACTGTTGTTCAGCATCAGTCCGGTCGTCTGATCCATCACTTTCTCTTCGTACAGCGCGTAACTCACGCCCATGATCATAGCGCCCAAAACTTGGCTTTCGGCCTGTTTGGGGCTGATCACAAGACCGCAGTCCTGGACGGCAACCATCTTGTTGATTTTCACGATGCCGGTTTCAATGTCGACCGACACGTCGGCCATCTGCACGCCCCCCACTCCGCTGTTGATCAGGTCGCCTTCTCCCGGATTCGTGCCGCGTACTGTGAGCGTCTGCGCCCCGAGTCTGGAACAGGCTTCCTTCCAGCCAAGGCCGCGGTTTGGATCACTGGCAACGCGCACCCGGCTCTCAACGATCTCTAACTCATTCGGCTGCGCATTCAGAGTGGCAGCAACTTTCGCAAGGAGTTGCCTCTTTGCGTCCGTAGCAGCGCGGAACGTGGCCGAACTGACTCCGCCAATGGTGCTGCTGCCGCCGGAGGCGCTGTCGGGCGGATATTGGTTGTCGCCGATCTGAAGACTGATTGCCTCCATAGGGATGCCGAGGGTATCGGCGGCAACCGTCAGTATTGAAGTTCTGGTTCCGGTGCCGATATCCTGTGTTCCCATTTTGATTTCGACTGATCCATCGGGATGGATTGAAAGATCGCAGTTGCTGGTATGTCCGCGTCCGCCCCAGGTGTGCAGTGCGAGCCCAAGGCCGCGTTTTACTGGGCCATCGGTCTTATCCCCGCGAGGATGCCACAGCGACTTCCACTGCATGAGGTCGTTGGCCACATCGAGCTCTTCAGAATAGATTTTCGAACGCGGGTCCAGCAGGTCGATGTTCTTCTTCACCAAGTCGAAGGCGTCCATTCCTAACTTCGCGGCAAGATCATCGAGCGCGCACATGGTGAGTACGCACATCTGCGGATGGTTTGGAGCACGCCAAGCGCGCGACGGTCCGATATGGTTTACCACGCCAACGTACTGTTTCTGCTGATTCGGTATCTTCCAGATATACGGAATGGCAAGTGATCCGGGCGCGGTGGGCCCGCCTGATCCCCACGCGTAAGACTCCCATGCGAGGAGCGTTCCGTCTTTTTTCGCGCCCACCTTCACGCGAGCGTAAGCCGATGGGCGGCAACCCGCAGTCTCCAGTTCGGTTGCTCGGTTGAGCATCATCTTTACCGGAACACCGCCTGCCTTTTTCGAGAGCTGCGCTGCGGCAATGCCCCACGGATCGAGGCCAAGCTTGCTGCCGAATCCACCACCCACATGGTCCTGATGCACGTGAACGTTTGCCGCAGGCATGTCGATGGCTTTAGCCACCTGTTCGCCAATTCCAGGAACGTTTTGCGTGGAAATGTGGAGGAAGAGATGATCCGGATCGGTCCACTCTGCGATGCTACCGTGGGTTTCCAGGCAGCAGTGAGTGATCACAGGTGAGCCATAGTAGCCCTCGTGCGTGACTTCAGACTGCTGAAATGCCGAAACGGGGTCTCCTACGGTCTCCTTCTGAGCGACTTTGTAAAGTTCGCCTTTCTGAGCCTCGGAGAGGTTCGGCTCTTTATCGTTCAGAACGAAGTGAGGAAGCTGCTCGTACTCGACTTTGATCGCGCGCACGGCATCACCCGCTGTCGGCTCGTCAACCGCAGCTACAGCGACAATATCTGTCCCAGCCCAGAAGACTTCGCCCTTGGCTCCGTCGTTTGGGCCATGAATGATGTGGACGGCCTTTACGCCGGGCATCTTCTCGGCGGCCGAGCTGTCGATGCTTTTTACGCGCGCGTGAGCGTATGGGCACTTGACGCTATCGCCGTACAGCATGTTGGGACGAACAATGTCATAGGTGTACTTGGCGCGTCCTGAAGCCTTCGCAGGCCCATCGACGCGGTTGATGCGCTTGCCGATCAGCTTGCGCTTGCTCGCATCGGGCCACTGATAAGTGTTCTCTGCCATGACTATGCTCCGCCTTTCTGTGGCTGGGGTCCGGAGAGCTGGGCCACAGCGCCTTTAATGCCCGCGTAAGTTCCGCAGCGGCAGAAGTTGCCACCTAGACCCCGGGCTATCTCTTCAGGCGTCGCATTCGGATGCTTATCGACAAAGGCCTTAGTGGCCATCACGAATCCAGGCGTGCAGAAGCCGCACTGCTGCGCGTCATTGTCGACGAACGCGGCAGAAGCAGGATGCAGCTGTCCCTGAGGAGCCAAGCCATCGGTCGTCAGGATCTGCTTACCCTGTGCCTCAATGGCCAAGACCGAGCAGGAATACACGGCCTTGTTATCCAGCAGAACGGTGCAAGCTCCGCAGGCTGCGCGGTCACAAACTCGCTTTGGTCCTGTGACCTCGAATTTTTCGCGGAGGGCGTCGAGCAGAGTCACGCGAGGCTCAAGGTTCGCGCCGAGGCGCTTGCCATTCACGTTGAGAGCAACTGGAACCTTACCGGGACCGAAGACGTGAACTTCCTGTCCTTCGACTTCCAGAACGGTAGGGCCAAGAACGAGCGGGGCAGACGTAGTTATCGCGGAGATTTTCAGGAACTTACGCCGAGAAATTCCTGAGTCCTTGGGGGATTCCTGATCACTCATCCTATGGTCTCCTTTGTGAGTGCTTCAGAAGTAACCGGAAATGGTAGCGCAACGGCCGTTTCTTTGCAGAATGCGTTTTACTGAACAAATTGGTCTGAAGACGCTTAGGGTCCCCCCCCATCCTTTGCGCCTGCGTCGAGCGACGCTGTGTAGATCTTCAAAATCGATAAACCAAAATGCCTCCTCTTAAAAACGGAGCGCAGGGCACCCGTCGTAACACAATAAAGGCGGAACTTTCCGACAGCGGCCCGTGGACCGCTGCTCGCGCCGAATACGACCAATCTTCGGCTGCGTAGGTGGAATTACTCCGCGTCTGGTAGCTTTTGAACAATGCCGCGAGCGTCCAAGGCGATAGGTCCACTAGAACCACTATGGCATGTACGGGACCAGCAGCAGCATCTGCGCGAACTGATCGCCTCCGATCCCGAGCTCAAAGAGGCTCCATTGCGCCGGGACGTGCGCAATCTCGGGCGGATCCTGGGTGAGGTGATCAAGGAGCAGGCTGGGCTGGAGGTCTTCGACTCAGTTGAGCGACTGCGGAATCTCAGCATTCAGCAGCGCGAGCAGGGAAAGATTGCGGAAGACCCATCGCTGCGCACGATGGACTTGCGCCATGCCTTCCTGGTGGTGCGGGCGTTCGCCATCTATTTCGAGCTAGTCAACCTGGCGGAGACCAACCACCGCAAACGCCGCCGGCGAGCAGCACAAGTGAATCACAGCGAGCCGCAGGCAGGCACGATCGCGGGGAGTTTCCGCCGCTTCAAAGCTGCAGGAATCAGTCTTGAGGAAGTGATCAAGGCAATGCGCTGCGTCTACGCGATCCCGGTCTTCACGGCACATCCGACCGAGATCGCGAGGCGGACGGTGCTGATGAAGCGCGAGCGATTATCAAGACTGCTCGAGAGTCTCGATAACGCGCCGCTCACCGATGAAACAGCTGAGAAGGTAGCTGAAGAAATCGCGGCCGAGATCACCGCGCTTTGGCAGAGCGACGAGGTTCGCCGTCGCACGCCGACTGTGCGTGATGAGATCAAAATGGGACTGGACTATTACCGTGCCAGCCTGATCCGCAGTGTACCGGAAGTCTACGAAAACATTGCCCGGGCACTGAACGCAGAGTTCCAGTCCGATATCGGAATTTCCGATCTGCCACGTATGATTGCCTTCGGTTCCTGGATCGGCGGCGATCGCGATGGGAATCCCTTCGTTACCGTCGCCAGCACGGAGCAGGCGCTGCAATTAGCGCGCGAATTGATTTTTCATAACTATGGACAAATGATTCGCGGTCTTCTTGTGCTCCTGAGCTCGGCCACAAGCATCAGCAAAATTTCCACCGAATTGGGAGACGCACTGAAGCACTACGCCACGCGTTTTTCCGACGTGCATGCGCGGGCTCTTACATATTCGGAGACCGAGGCCTATCGCCATTTCTTACTCTATGTACAAGAGCGCCTGGCGCGGGCGGTCAAAAGCGCCGATGCTGACGGCGCATATGCGAAACCCGCCGAGTTTATCGCGGATCTGCAATTGGTGCGCGAGAGTCTCGCCGAAAACTGGGGTGGGCGTATCGCTGAGGAGCTCATTGATCCACTGCTAATCATTGTCGAGACCTTTGGCTTTCACCTGCACACGCTCGACATTCGCCAACACGCCAAGTTCCATTCTGAAGCTATCGAGACTCTGACTGCGCGGCCCGGCCACGACTTAACATCCACCTCGGAGAATATGCGGCTTGTCCTCGACACAGCCCGAGCCACGGGAGAGCTGAAGCGTCGATATCCTCCCGAAGCAGTTCGCAGTTATGTCATCAGTGGCGCGACCTCGGCCCAGGATGTCTTTAATGTGGTTCGGCTGGCGTCGATCTCGGGAGTTCAAGTGGAAGGCAAGGGCGACGATCCGGGATTGATGCCCGTTCCGCTATTTGAGTCTATTCAGGATCTTCGCGCATGCCCCGCGATTTGTCGTGAATTGTGGAGTTCGCCTGCTTACGCTCGGCTGCTCGATTCATGGCAGCGAAGACAGGAAGTGATGCTGGGCTACTCCGACAGCAACAAAGACGGAGGCATGCTCACCAGCCTGTGGGAAATCTATAAAGCGCATCGGGAACTGCATCGCGTGGCACGCGAGTGCAATGTTCATCTGACTATCTTTCATGGGCGCGGCGGAACGGTCGGGCGCGGCGGAGGTCCCACACATCGCGCGGTGGTGGCGCAGCCTGTGGGAGCGTTTAGCGGGCATTTCAAGATTACGGAACAGGGCGAAGTGCTCAACTGGAAGTATGCGGAACCGATTTTAGCTGAGCGCTCTCTCGAGTTAATGGTTGCGGCTTCACTCGAAGCTCTTGTTCGTCCTAATGGTCCCAAAGTGGGAGACGACGCGCAGTGGGAAGCGGCCATGGAGGAGCTTTCGCGCACAGCTTTCGAATTCTATCGCCGGAACATAGCTGAAAATCCGGACGTGATGGTGTATTTCGAGCAGTCCACGCCCATCGGCGAGCTGCAGAACGTGAAGATCGGATCGCGTCCTGCCAAACGCAAACAAACGCGCAGCCTCGAAGATCTGCGCGCGATTCCGTGGGTCTTCGGCTGGATGCAGAGCCGATGCCTGCTGCCTGCATGGTTCGGCGTTGGGCATGCCCTGGAGCAATTCCTGGCCAACCCGGATGGAGCGAACACGCTGCGACGGATGTACAAAGAGTTCCCGCTATTCAGCGACCTGCTCGAAAATTCCGAAATGGGACTCGCCAAGGCCGACTTCAATATCGCACGGCTGTATTCCACACTGGTTAGCGATGAAGAGTTGCGTGCTCGAGTCTTCAACATTTTGGAATCGGAGTTCTTGCGCACAAAGAAGCTGCTGCTCCAGATCACGGACCAACCTTGTTTGCTCCAGAACAACCAGATTTTGGCGCGCTCGATTCGGTTGAGAAATCCGTATGTCGATCCTATGAGCATCCTTCAGGCCGAGCTGTTGCGCCGTAAGCGGGCCGAAGAGAAGAGTGAGGATCTGGATTACGTGCTGGGAGCCACGATCAATGGCATCGCCGCGGGTTTGAGGAATACGGGGTGAGAAAGTGGCTCGGATTGGAATTGCGTGTTATCAAAGCCACATAAGGCCCTGTCATCCTGAGCCCCTCTTGTGGGCGAAGGATCTCCCGCGATTCGTCGGACTAAATCGCCCTGTCACGGCTTTCTACGAGAATCTGGACCGAAGAGCCGAGACACAGCAATCAAGTCTGAAATATCGCGGGAGATCCTTCGCACGAAGAGGGCTCAGATGTGATGAAAGCAGGCGTGCCTCCCAGAGGGTACATTCGTGCTCGAAGCACAGAACCCTGAAGGAGGCACGGAATGATCCACGTAGGAG